>JAOUHJ010000024.1 GCA_029865225.1 Nitrospira sp. | reverse complement strand
CGCAATGTCGCTGACCGAGTGTCCTTGCACGCATTGCAGGATGATCTTGGCTCGCTCCACCAGGCGCGCTTCCTGGGTGCGGCTCCGCGCCCACTCCTCCAGCGTCTTCCGGTCTGGCTCGGAACACCGCAACCTGTGCGACGTCTTGGACATGGTCGGCCTCCTTGCCCAAGACGGTACGCCTTATCGATTACTTATGCAACTAAGCACTAGTATGTACATGCCGTCTGAGATCGGATCCGTCTGCACGACCTGCCGCTTCCCTCAATCTCACCCACCTCGATAGATGGTACATGTGCCCTGCAACCCAGTCAGGCCGTTCGGCGTTCCACCGCATTCAGCAACCATGTAGCCGGGCGCATCGTCGCCTGCTGGCCGACAAGCGCGTCAAGCTCATGACCATCTCGAAGCTGACTCGTTGACCCTCTTCCACCGTGGCGAACTGGCTTGGTCTCTTCGGTCTATCTGAGGAGGACCTTCTGCCTCGTCCGTTGAATCCGCTCTGTAGTGCTTTGCTGTCAATGAGCGGGGGCCAGCTTGTGGCTTCAGGTCCGGTGCCGGTGCGCATCCGGCCGTCGCCCTGGCTTTTCACCGGCGGGCTGCGTCGATCATGCCCGCGCGCCGCCTCTAAGGCAGTTCTTTTTCGCGGTCATTCCTCCGCATCGCGCCCGCCGGCCCGCCAGCCCGCCAGGATGCGACGGCCTCTCTGTCTCCTTTGTCGTCGCTGTGTGGCCTCCACGCCTGGTGAGAGGCCAACACATCAACTCTAACTCAAGGAGACAACACCATGGCACCTCAAGACAAGAACCCCACGCCGGTCACCACGCTTCGATGCAGCAGCATCAAGGCGAGCATCTGGAAGAACGAGGGCATGAAAGGCCAGTTCTACAACGTGACCGTGGCCCGCTCGTACAAGGACCGGGATGGAGTCTGGAAGAATTCCGAATCTTTCGGACTGGCGGACCTTGACGCACTCGTGGCAGTCGCCCACCAGGCGAAACTCTGGGTCACCGAGCGGTCGAGTCGCTGACCGCCGTGAAGGAGCCTCCGGCCTCGGTGCTGGGGGCTTCCTTCACCTCACGAAAGGAACAAGATGATGAAGCACGACCAGGAATTTGCAACGCATCTCGAGCAGCTGCTTGGCGGCGCCCAGGCCGTTCGCATCACGGTACCCGGCTTCATGCCACTGTTGGTTGAAAAGATTGGATCCAGTGAAGACGGACACCGATTGGTCTCGCTTTGCCAATACGATGAACAGAGCGGCGACCTCATGCGTGATCCCGATCTTGTGTTCCTGTTCACCGACTTGCCCGACGGCCCGGCAGCCGAACCGGTGTCATATAGTAACGACTATCTGGGGATCTTTCAGGAAGTCTATCGGTATGACGAAGTGGGCAGGCGCACCCCTGTCCTGCCCGCGCTGAATCAGGACTTGCAGGAGTTTGCCCGAGCTTGGTTTGCCACGCTCCGAGATCAAGGCTTCTTTGCCTCCACTGCGGCGCGAGAGATCCTGTCCCCGTGATCTCGTTGATCTGTTCACAGAGCATGAGGTGTTGCGATCATGCTTACGTCAACACAGGACACTCTGACGGCACAGTGAATCGGTGAAACTTACTCCTTCGTACCGAGAAAGAGAAAGCTGGTGGTCCTGACACGGTTAAGGGCCGCACAGTACAGCCGTTGTGTCGCGGCATCGTACAAGGCCACCCCACTGACCGGCCGTCCGGGGCCGGTTTCTGACGTCCTGAGCCCGTTGCGACCGGTTGACCGGTGGTCTTATATCCGTGTCGTCGTAGGCATGGTGTAAGACAAATTTTAAGAGGTTGCTGCTGCTGCTGCTGCTGCTGCTGCTGCTGCTGCTGCTGCAGGATATGGCTATAGCCCGTAGTTGTCTTACATTATGGGTTTATCGTATTCTTGTGCCTAGGTTTTCTAACCCTCCAATGTCCAGAATCAGCCACCGGTCGGTGAGGGGAGTTGGATGTCTCAATTTGGGCTGGCGCAGGTGACCTGATGGGGCAGCGTGCGAAACGGACGAACACGGTCACGGTGGATCTGGGCGAGCTGAAAGCACCCTAGCAGGCCTGAGGAAGGCGTTGACCTCAGGGGTTGGTTTATCTCACGTCACATCCTTTCTCCGTTATCCTCGTCTGCTCATCGCCCAGAAGAATTTCTCAGCCATTGAATCACTCATTTGTACCTGTGGGGATAGGCGGCTCGACGTAGACTTTGCTGTCAGTTCCTCTCATACTGCGCCGTCGCGTACCGATAGGAATCGGCTTCCAACACGAGGAACATGACATTTTCCTTCCTTGACTCAAAACTTCACATGTCTTAAGAAGAACCAAAGAATGAGTCCAACGGGAGGAAATGGCAAATGGCACGGTTAAAATTCCAAACGCTGCGTGTGGGTTTTAGCGTACTCGTCATATATATGGTTATGTCCCTATTTACGGCCAACCCCCATCTCTATGCAACTCCGGCCATTATGAATACGTTTGGAGACAATCGCATGAACTGTAATGGCTGCCATGACCAAGGTGCCGGAACTTCCCTAAACGCTCGTGGTAAGGAAGTTGCAATAGAGATTGCCAGAGCGAATGCAGCTATTAACCCAACGGCGATTAATTTTACAACGGCTCATCCCCCTGGAACGCAGTTGCGCATAAATATACTGAATGATGGACCTGCACGCCGAGTTGGGTCCGTGAACCCCACATCTGCGAGCACCCTTTTATCAGCTGTGGGCATCAGCCCTTCGACATTAACCGCGAGCATTGAAAAACTTTCTGGCACCGGCTTTACCGTTGGGGGATCAGTGTCACAACTTGCTGGAAATTCAAGTTCGAATAACCTCTTTATTCAAAAAGATACGGATCCTATAAATGATGGTATTGCTAGGATTACCATCACGAGCAACGAGAATAGCACGAATAATTCCACAAATTTGACTGGTGGACCATTACCGTCGGTTGTTCTCGGAACAGTTCATATACGGGTCACAGGGGATATGCCCTCCGATTCCATGCACCCGTCCGCGCCAACCAACCTTAACGTCCACTAGACCATGCCGGCTCCATATCCGCGTACAAGCACATCGACAATCCAAGCAGTTGCAGCTATATGTGCCAGTATGGCTCAACCTCAGGAACGCATTGGAACAGACATTGAATTCGAGTACACTACGATCAATACGTAGTAAGGGTGGCTGAATGAACATGACTTCATCTCGCTTGTGCCAGGTCAGTATGCTGTGTTGTGCCATCTACTTTGGTGCCGGGTGTGTTTCAGATGGAGGGCTTGATCAGGCCCAGCTGGAGTTGAAAGATCCGCGATCTGCGGATCCCTTCGATGTGGTGAATTGCCTCCTTCCTGGTCAAATCAGGCAGCTTGGAACGCAAGTCACCTATGTGACGGAACGGCGTCCGATTAGAACGACGGCAGAGGATTGTGCCATCCGAGGCGGCGAATACGTGGCAATGGACCTCGCCGATTATGGTACCGCGTTAAAGGTGTGGATGAGCGCCGCACAAGGGGGCGATCCGGATGCCCAATACTATGCCGGTGTGCTGTATGAAAAGGGCGCGGAAGGATCTCCGAACTATGCAAGAGCGGCTGAGTGGTATCGCAAAGCTGCTGATCGCGGAGTGAGACGAGCCGCGATCAATCTGGGACGGCTGTATGAGCAGGGCTTAGGCCTTGAAAGGAACGAGACCGAAGCGCGCAAGTGGTATGCGAAAGCAAACGGCACTGTGGAGACGACAGATGGAGGAACGGCGAGTGGGCTGGGCTCAGGAGCAACGGCTCAGCAAGAGCTGGCCGATGCCCGTGCAAAGCTGACCGAGCGGATGAGTCTCCTCGAGGACGAGCGCCGTCAGGTGGAGCATCTGAAACAACAGCTTGGTTCATCCACAGCGAGTGCCGTAACGGCTGAGGTTGTTGCCAAGCAAGAACGTGTCGCCCACGTCCGGCAAGAAGAAGTGACCAAGCTTCAAGCACAGGTGACCTCTCTCAAAGAGTCTGTGCAACGAGAACTGGCTCGGACACAGACAACATCGTCCCACGATAAGGAGCTGCGAGGGCCTTCCATTCAAATTATCGATCCACTCGTGGTGATGACACGAGGTATCCGTGTGGAAGAGGGGCGAGTAGCTGTCGTGATTCCACGCGGGAGGCCACATCGACTCACTGGGCGTGTCCTAGCTGAGGCCGGAATTCAAAGTCTAGAGGTTAATGGCGCGCCAGCCCAGTTCGATGAACAAGGGACGTTCGTGGTCCAGCTGGAGTCTTTGAAGGGGGCGACGAAAGGCGTGTCGGTCGATATCGTGGCTGTTGATCGACAGGGCAAGCAAGGAAGTCGAAAACTCTTCGTCAGTACGGGCGAAATTCCAGCAGCGAAGGATGGCGCAATTCCCACGACCAGTCGTGCCGGTGGCTATCATGCGTTGGTCATCGGGAATGATCAGTATCGTCAGTGGACGCCGTTGAGTACGGCCGTGGCGGATGCGGAAGCCATGTCGAAGATTCTCCAAGACCGCTATGGGTTTCGCGTGACGGTGTTGAAGGATGCCGACCGGAGGCAAATTCTTAAATCGCTCAATGACTATCGGAAGACGCTCTCCGATCAGGATCATCTCCTGGTGTATTACGCCGGGCACGGGTTTCTCGAGCCAGAAATTGATCGGGGCTACTGGATCCCAGTGGAAGGCGATCTCTTCGACAATAGCGACTGGATTGAGTTTCCCGCCGTCACCGATTTGCTCGAGCTGATTCCTGCTCGACAAATTCTTGTCGTTGCCGATTCGTGCTTCGCTGGGAAATTGACCCGTTCCGCCATGGGGCGTGTGAATCCAGAGGCCGACGAACAGGCGAGGCAGGCACTTCTCAAAACCATGGCGCAAAAGAAAATTCGCGCGACGTTAACATCTGGTGGAGCCAAACCGGTGTTGGATGAGGGCGGGGCGGGGCATTCGGTCTTTGCGACGGCCATGCTGGGCGTCTTAACCGAAAACAATGAGGCTCTAGAAACTGAGCGATTGTACTGGACCGTACGCTCGCGTGTCGTTCAAGCGGCAGAGCGAATGAAGTTCGAGCAGATTCCTACCTATGGGCCGATCCACATGGCGGGGCACGAAGGGTTTGGAGATTTCGTCTTCGTGCCCGTGGCCACTTCCTCTCGATAGAGAGGAACCAGACCCCTCCGTTTCTATAGGCTACAGGCTTGGATGTTTGAGAGGTTTGTCATTGCACCCCAAGTTTAAGAGCGGTGGAACAGTCGGATCGAGCCAAAACCGTTCAAAAGGAACAAGCGAGTTGGTCATCGTGTGATTCTGTTCTAAGACGTTTGAGCCACCGCAGACTTTGACATTGTCCGCGATATTTTCATCTACTTTTTGGGCGGCATGACAGGTCTGACAGCCAGGCTGGATGATATGTTGATACAGGTCTTTTTCCGCCTGAGTTGGTGTCCCAGGTGGAGTCAGGAGTGAGGAAGCTATATAGCTTAATGGGGGAATGAAGTTCGAATTTTGGACTATTCGGTCATCTTTGTACCAACCAGTAATTAAGGCCTTTGTCCGGGCAGTCGTGATTGACTCCAATCCAGGTCCGACCATTCGCTGATTGAGAATCTTCACTGCCGCATTAGCTGCGTCGAGATCCTGACTGGAACTGAAGCTGACCTTCAGGTTCGCCATATCGAACGGTTGCCAGCGTGATTTGAGGTCGGGCCGTCCGCTTCCATCTTCCGGGAATTGGCCCCCATACGCGTCCCCACCGTGGCATGTGGTGCAGGTGCCCGGCATGAATTTCTCGCGACGCCCATCAAGACTGATGGAAAACAATAGTTGTCCCGTTGGACCGAACGTATAGAACTTTGTAAAGGGCCGATCTCCATTGATGCCAGGAATCGCGGAATAGTCCATGGCGACGCAGGCAATCATGCCGATGCCGCGGCGGGCGTTGTCAATGGCGAGGTCAATGTTGGCCTGCACATCGGGTTCCGTTTGAGGGCCAATTTCGGCCGGTGCTCCGAGGGGGTCATTCACATTTTGTGGACCGGGATAATTACAGGTGTTGTACGCAATGTCACCGTTGTTGAGTTTGACCGCTTGCATATCGCGACCCAGATTTAGGTCGCTGCGGTTAATGTATTGGAGCCGAACTTCTTGCCCGTCGGAGGCGATGGGATTGGAAGGATTGCCGTTCGAAAACGGAGTGAGATTGAACTTGCTTCGCCATTGCGCCAGTGTCAGTTGCGCACCAGTCGGGTAACCGTCGGCGTCACATCCTTCAACTGCCCCGATCGCCTTATAGTAGGCACAGGCGCTTTTCCTGGTGTCGATGCCTTTATACGTAAAGAACGCATCGTCTCCCGGTGTATGGATAATTTCTGCAATCAGATCCTCGTCTCCAAATGTCGCAGGTGTGCCGTTTACACTTGTAAAGAGAGTCCTTGGCTTGGGGAGATCCGGTCGTCCGACATCTTGGCCATTCAGGAGCACGGTCATGCGATCCACGGTCGGTCGACTATTGTTGAGAACGGTCAAGGGGAATTTGACAACGCCGGTAGCCGGTAACGTCAATGTGGTGGAATCATGTACCGTTCCCTCACACGTAATGCGGACCTTTGCGGCGGTACCCGAACCAACTGGGCCTCGTACGATCAAAAAGTCTCCGTAGTGATTGATAGAAAAAGGGGAGCTAAGTGGATTATTGGCTGCATCCAGCAGCTCCGCTGTTCCAGAAATGGGTCCAGGGAACAGATTGGGGTCACTCGAATGAGTAAAGAATTCGTTCCGGATTCCACAGAAGGAACGGTCGGCGAGCCGAACACTGCCTGCAACCTGGAGTGTGCCCGGAAGCTCCACCGGCCTGGAAAAGTAGGAAGCAGTGCTTGGACTCGTTGGTAGAGTAGCGCTGTTCACAGTGATGGGGGGGGCGCCAAATGATACTGCTGGTCGGCCAGGAACTTGGTAGGTAGCCGGGTACGGACCATCGGGGAGGTTAGAGATAAAGAACTGTCCTTTCATGTCGGTGACGGTTGATTTTCCATTTGAAAGCGTGATGGTTACACCGGGAAGATAGACGTTTCGTCCGAATGATGGAGAATAAACGGAGCCCCACACAAACCCAGAATTCCCCGTCGGGGCAGCAGAGGGAATTGAATGGGCCGGGGGAGAAGTGACAGCCGGTGGGTCAAAGGTCAGCGCGGCCGCACGGTGCTCTGTGTAACCGCCTTTGTTATCGGAGACGACCACATAGGCGAACTGAAGGCCTGAACCTCGCGGCACTACCCAGGTCGTTTTGGGGGCATCGATGTTGGTAATCGTGCCATCCGTCGCGGCCCAGCGATAGTGGAGCTGATCGCCATCGGGGTCGGTAGCTTCAACGGAGACCTGCACGGTCGTGCCAAGCGGAGGGGGTGTTGTATTCGTTGAAGAAGTGGTGTCTGTCTCGCCGCTACAGGAGGTGAGGGTGATGGTGCTCAGCAAGATCCCAAGCAAGCGAGTTGCCATCAGCATTGGTCGTTTAACGTGCAACATGCAAAACCTCCATTAAACTCTCTTCAAACTACACCATTGAGAAATACTTTCAGTTTTGATTGAACTTACACCTTCTATTTAGACAACCTACATCTTGTTGCGTATCCGTGTGTCTAGTGCCCTACTGTTGAGCCTCGGGCAAGGCAACCGACCGTGGCAAAAAACGCAGCTAGTTGCTCTGCTTGTGTATCGCTCGCGGACCCTGTTCCCAAGCGCCCTCCGTGGGCAGTGCCATTTTGCAGCTTGTTGAAAATGTCGGCTTTGGCTTTATTGAGGAGATTAGTCGCCCCACTGAGCTCAATGATGTCGTGCGTACCTGCTCGATGGCACCCAACACAGCCTCCGTTCGTTACACCACTGATGCCGGAGTGATAAAGGTTGTGCCCCGCGTTGGCACTAGTGAATGAGATGTCGGTTGATGCTGTTGCGAATCCAGTGCCAGTCGGAGCCCCAATGTCTGTCACCGTGAGTGTAAAGGAGTATTTGCCGTCATCGGCCGCGCCTTCGGTCGCTTCCAACTCAAACGTGGGATTCGCGACGGATGCGCTGGGCGTAAGCGATACTGTTGGAACGCTTGTCCAGTTTAAGGTGGAGCCAGTCAAAGGAAATCCATCCGGCGATTGGACAACACTTGACAGCTGAACGGTTGTACAGCCAGTCGCTGGTGTGTTCGCCTGAGCAGCTGCACTTACTGTGACAGTGGGTGGGACGTTCACATAGAATGAAAATGACTTTCCAGACCCACCGACGGAATCACTGACGGTTAATCTCGGTAAATAAGACCCTGATGTTGACGCGCTGATAGTGGCCGTGGCTTCAGTTGGCGTGCATGAGCCGTCTGTTATGACCACATTCGGATGAGATGGCTCCCAGGTGCATTCTGGAGAGAGACCTGTCACACCACTGATTTTTGCCGTAACGGGAACAATTGTGTTAGGCAAGACGGAAGACGCAATTGTGAACGAGTCAATAATCGGACCAGTCACAACGCTGAGGGTGACCTGTCGTTTGTCTTCGTTGCGTCCGTCTCGCACGGTGAGCGTAATCATGAAGTCGCCCGTATTGGTTGACTCGAATCTGGCTACCGCGCTGTTTCGTCCGGCCGGAGTTGCACCAACCCATTCATAGATCAAAGAAGGTTGACCTTGGCTTGCGCTGCCATCCAGCTGGATCGAAGAGCCTTCTTGGACTTTGATAGGCTCACAACTGGTAATGGTACAGGTCGAGAGGATGGTCGACGGGTTGAGCCTTGACACACTGATCGTCGCGAGCGGCCCTACGTTGACATTTACAGTATCGAAACGACTATTTCTTTTGGGATTAGGGTCGGGATGGCCTTTGTCTGTCACCTTGAGCTGTGCGGTCACGGTACCGGCAGTATTTGCTGGGATGCCGAACGTCGCTTCAGACTTATCTGCATCCGTCAGCGCGACGGGGAATGTGGAAGAGTTTATGGTCCACGTATAATCAAGATTTGGAGGATTGGTCGGGGGATTGGTGCGGCTACCGTTGCCTTTCAAGGTAATTAGTGTAGGGTGGTTCACAGGAACAAATTGATCAGCTCCTGCGTTGGCTGTAGGAGATGGTTTGTGCGATGCAGTAATGGTGATCGAATCCGGCGTGCTGTTGTTCGCCTTGTCGTTCACCACTAATTGGAGCGTGTAGGGGCCCTCAACGTCAGGCGCAAAAGAAGGTGCCACAGTTGCAGAATCGAACAATGTCGTGTTGCTCCCAGCCGGCACACTGGTGAAGTTCCAATTGAAGGTCAATGGGTCGTTATTGGCATCGCGGCTTCCACTTCCGCTCAAAACAACTGGTTGGTGGACAAACACGCTCCGGTCATCACCGGCGTTCGCCGCTGGCGGAGGATTCGTTTTCGACGCGAGGACAAGCACCGTATCCGGTGCGCTTGACAGGTTTGTCTGCTGGGCATCTCGCACGAGAAGGGTCGCTTCATACGTTCCCTCGACATCAACGGTCAAGGTAGGATTGACAATAGAGGGGTTGCTCAAGGTTGCGTTGCTGCCTGCCGGTTTGGCGAGGGTCCAGGCATAGGTCAGACCTGTTTGGTTGGTGTTGATACTCTTGCTGCCGTTGAGCGTGACAAATGTGCCGACGAAGACACTCTGATCACGTCCCGCGTCCGCGACCAGGCTCGATGCAGCACCGGGTATTGTGGTGTCGGGCGCGCCCTCTCCACCTGAGCAGGCGGAGAGAGCCATGAACGCGATGGTGAGATAAGCGGCATAGGTCGAGCGGAGCACATTCATGGCGATCCCTCTTGCTGAAATGACACGTTGAATCCTCTCGTCCCCTTACAGCTCGATGCGTAGCCCAAACGTGCCTGTGTAGTTATCGAATTGGCTGTTGCCTACCATGGCTCGGAAATTGACAAACGGCTGCCAGCCATTAGGCAGCACGGCAACCAGTCCCGTTCCCACGTAGGCGTAGTTGCGCGCAGGCGCCTCATTTTGGAAGGCAAATCGCGTGGGATTCGTCCGCAGGTCTTCCGTGAATTGCACGGTGATATGCCGCTGGTCGTTCGCGAACTCGTGGATGTAGTCGGCATTGATCTGATGAACAAGGACGCCGAATCCCGTGCTGTAGACCGTCGAAGCTTGAATGCCGGCGATGCTTTGGAGCGAGTGAATGGTTTGCGCGTCATACTGCAAGCCGATTCCGCTGCCACCATCTTCCGCATAATTGCCGATATGAGTTTGACTATAGTTGACCCCCACGCGTGGCCCGACGAGATATCGGCCGATTTGATGGTCATACCCGGCGAGAAACCCAGCGCTTGCCACATCACCATTGGAGTTGCTGGAAGCGAATGCATTTACGGTTCGAGGGGGAATCACACCGCTGATCTCGGCTGTGGCGAGTCGGGAGATCAAGTAGTTGTTGCGCGTGTAGCCGCCAGTGACCTGAATAAAAGTCTTATCGGTCGGGAGGATCTGGGCGAAGGCAAGACCACCGTAGGAGTTGGTGCTGAACGTCCCGCCACCAGTCCTGAAATCTCCGTCGGTATTGGAAAAGTTTCCTACAACTCCCACGACAAACCGCCTGGTGATGCGGTAGTCCACACCAGCCGACGCACCAAAAATCCTGGATTTGTACCCATCCTGAAAGGTGGTGACGTCTCGATTCAGCGATTCGACCAGGCCCGAGGCAAAGAAGCCCAGTCCCTTCCAGCGACTGGGGCTGTTCATGACCACCGAAGTTCCGGATCCTCCACTAATCGCCGTGGCTGCGTAGAACGGCGATGACACATTGAGGTTGCCCATGCCCGCCATGGCCATCAAGCCAAGAGGATTGAAGCGGAAAGTGGATGGTTGTGTAGTTGATTCGTCACGATCTTCCTGTCGTAACTCTTCCAGCCGTCCCAGCACAGTGCGGTTCAAGATCGACGCAGTGGATCCCTGCAGAGAAGCAGCACCACCACCCGCTGAACTTGCTCCCCCTGTGATCGGTGTCTGACAGAGAGCGGTGAGATTCGGGCCGAGCCCGGTGAGGTCAGGAGTCGGGGGCCCGCCAGTTCCCAAGTTAGCGCAATTATTGGCGAGCAGCGCATTGATCTGCTGATCGAGAACCTGTGCCTGCGCTGGTGAGGAGTAAACAATCACCAGGAGGAGAAGGACAAACCACAACTTTCTCCCGATCGACCATGTCTTCTTCATTCGATGGCTCCTCTAGTGAATATCACGAGTCCTTTCGCGTCCCAAAATGGGGGCGGAGCCTAGCAGATTAATTGGGACACCCCCATCCCTCTTCAGAATAGGGACATGTGTGTTAATGATCTTCCCCAAGTGGCCCTAGTCTAAAATAGACCTAGTGTCTCCTACGTTAAGCAGAAGCGAGAGCTCTTGTTTCCTTGATCTCTCGATCGCTTGGGCAAACCACAAAGCAAAATCTATGCTACGTGGTTTCACTTGGACAGAAACCGGGAATCCAGTGGTTTTGTAACGACTCGCTGATGTTGATTGAGAAAAACGAGGAGGGTTTGGCGTCCGACGATAGTATCTAAACAGATTCACCTGGTATCTAAACAGATTCACCTTGCTCATACTTGAGCGACGAAACAAGTACCGCGCTCAGTGAAAAAATACGTGAGAATGATCTCACGTCATCTTGCTTTCTCTCATGAGAACGCTTAGTCTGGCGCCGCATTTCGTCTACGTAGTCAGCATTGTGAAATTCTCCAATCAGAATCTTGGACCCTGTGCGGGGCACACCGGTATCGGATTTGCTTCTCTGTTTTGTGATTGCTGAACCTTGAGGCTTTAATCCTATGTCCGACACAGGACCCTCATCGCTCACCTGGGATGAGTTTTGCGGTCTGCTCGATGGCTCCTGGCGCGATCGGTCGCGCTCTAATGCCATGGTTTCTGATCGGTGCTTTTTCGAGGCCGACCCGGAAAAACGATTGCTTGAGGTATGGTGTTTGAAAGTCAGTGGCATGCATGCACTCTGCTCCAACCTGGCCGATGAACATGAACGTATCCATAGTGCTCGTGGGATGATCGATCCAGAACAGGTCATTGTCCAGTTTCCAGAGCGTCGTACGAGCATGTTACCGATGTACTGGAACGCCACCGTGTCGCTGGTAGCAAGGGAGTCCGAGCATCATGTGGTGTTTGAAAATATGCCTGCCGAAATGGCATCCAGCCTCACGATGCTCCCTGCAAGTATGAACCTTGCTTATGTGTCACCTCGAGTGAGGGATTGGCCCATGGGCAAGATGATCTCGGTCACAGCGCTTGTTCAATCAATAGATCCGATACCGGAAGATGATCCGGGCCATATGAGGGGGTTGATTCGTGTGCATGTGATCGCCGATGGCCTCCAAGCCGAAGAGTTCTCCGATCATGATGTGTTTCGACTCTCACTCCCGATCGGAGAGCAGCGGGGAAGATGTATGGACCTCTGGGCCAGAAAAATTGAATCGCCGGAGCGCGGCATTATCGTCACCGGTCGGACCGACTGCCTGTCGCTCGAAGAATGGAAGTTGGTGACTGGTGCGGTTGGTACGGTGCGTTCGTCGGTGGAAGCTGCGGTGTATCGTGCTGTGTCACCCGCCGATGATGTTTACAGTTGCGGCATGTTGTTGTTACGGGCGCTCCTCGGATCGGATGAGCAGTGTTGGACACGAGCCTGCGAATATCTTCCTTCGATCGTCCAGGGGTTAGAGCCGGTGGTCCAGGGGCTTGAAGAAGACGATCATTACGCCAGGTATGTACGGGTGAAAGATCGAGTGAGCGAATCGACGCACTGTTTCAAGGCCGAAGCTCAGATTCCTGAGGCCATCTGGTGGGATGCGGTGGTGGCCGTGTTGCGAGCCTGCTCCACTATTCAGGGATTTAGTTATGCGAGTGAGGCGGCGACGTACGATCCGAGTCCCGCGCGAGGGTTAGCACGGGAGCTTGAGGTGCTGGCGAGGCGGGCGCGCACTGAGCTATTCGAAGCCGACCAGCGTGATGCGATGATTCTTCGTGTGTGCGAGCACGCAATGAACCGCCGTGCGGTCTGTGTCTCGTGACGGCATGCACTGCAAGTTAATTACCCAATGGGTGGAAGATGGACGGGAGCAAACGGCGGAGCAAACGCTCGATCAACATCGAATCACGATTGGGCGGGGTGGGGGGAATACCTGTGTGTTGAAGGATCCCACGCGGGTGGTATCCACGAAACATGCTGAACTTCGTGAGAAACATGGCGTCTGGAACCTCATCGATGTCGGAAGTACCAATGGAACCATGCTCAACGGAGCACGAATTATCCCGAGCCAGGAGCATCCGCTACACGACGGTGACCGGATCGCTGTCGGCTCGTATGAGTTGTTGTTTCGATGTGCCACCGGGGTGGCGACGCCTCCGGCTGGTTCTGCGGATGTCCCGTGCACAAGCTCATCCTCTGAGGGACCAGCGAGCGACTCTGAGCGGCTCCGCTATCTCCTGCAGCGAGCCTATGGAAAGTGGGACCCAGCATCGGACACCGATGTGGAACAGTACCTCGATCATGTGCTCTGTCGGGCCATTGATGGATATGACGATGGCCGAGCACGGGCTGCCATTCAGTCTCTACGGACGGCTCTGTGCTCCTCAACCGGTGATGCTGTCGCGATGGAGAAACCAACACCGGTGTCGAACGTCGACGTCGCATCCGGGCAGGCTCGTCGGCTCAGTCGTGGCCGGAAGTGGCTCACTGACGATGCTGCGAGCAGGGTCGGTGAAAAGCTGGCCTTGTTCGGAAGCACACTCAACTCGGAACAACTGGCGTCCCAGCTGGCCGCCGTACTTCAAGTCGTCTGTGCCGGGTTGGCGGATGCTGTGCGGGGGCGAAGAGCATTTCAAAAAGAGTTCGAAGTCGAAGCGACGCGGATCCTGGCTTGGACACCGAATCCTATCAAATCCGCAGAGGACGCCGAGGAGATTGCCAGTATTCTCCTGGATCCCAGGTCCAAGGGACTCTCGGATGAGCAAGCGACGGCGAGTCTCACCGAGGCGTTTCATGATCTCACGGTGCATCAGCTTGGGCTCATGGCTGGGTTTCGGGAATGCATTCGCGGGCTACTCAAAGAGTTAGACCCCGACAAGTTGGAAAAAGGGACAGGCAATCGATCGAAGGAGAAAGGCCTTGGCCTGTTGGGTGGCAGAACGGTTCGTACCGAGGCGGCTGCCTGGCGCCGCTATAAGGACACACATCGACAACTGTGCGAAGAGGAGGTGAAAGTCTTTGAACGGATCCTGGCTCCCTATTTTGCGAAAGGGTATTTGTCGGTTCACAAAACGAGGACGCGTTCCTAGTACCGGCGTCCTGTGTCTGCTCGTGCTGCTGCTTGGCATGGGTTGCAGCAGTGAGACGAAGAAATGGCGTGTGCAGATGGTGCCGACGGACAAGATCAATCTCAATGATGCCGGCGACTCGCAGCCGGTGCTGGTGCGCGTGTATCAGTTGAAGGAGCGAGAGCGATTCCAACAGGCGACGTTTAAAGCCCTCTGGAAGGGCGACAAGGAAGTACTCGAGGACGACCTCTTGGATCGGAAGGAACTCATGGTTCATCCAGAGAAAAAGGCCGACTTGTATATCGATCTCGATGTGAAGCATGGGGCTGCCTATATCGGTGTGATGGCATTGTTTCGGCAGCCAGATGTGGAAGGGTGGCGACAGGTGGCTGAAGCCACATCGTCCTCGCTCAATCCGTTCACGCCGAAGGTCAAAGTGAAGGTCGATAAGAACATGATTAAGGTCGCCAACTAACGAGGAGGGAAGACGGCACTGCCATGACGATGAATCGACGCGTGGTGTGGAGTGAGGGGTTGTTATTGACTCCGCAGCACTTTCAACAATGGGACAGGCATACGGAAGGGCTGATCACCGATCGGTTCAGAATTCATGATCCCTTTGCGTGGGGCGTGACCAGTCTCGACATCGATCATGACGGACTGGCCAATGGGCGCCTCACGTTACTGAAGTGCTGTGTCGTCTTGCCGGATGGACTGGTGATCGAAATCCCGGACGAAGACGGGGCGCCGTCGACCCGGGTGTTTACCGAGCTATTTCAACCGGCGATGGAGAGTCTCAGTGTCTTTTTGGGAATTCCTGTGGAGCGATCCGACAGTATGGCCTGCCAACTGGGCAAGGAATCCGGCTCGCGATTGCCACGATTTCTTGCGGAGCACATCGAAGTCATTGATACCACTACGGGTGACAATCCTCGTGAAGTGCTCGTGGCGAAGAAGAATCTGCGGATCTTCTTCAGCGGAGAAGAAACCGCCGACACGGCGGCCATCAAGATTGGTGAAGTAGTTCGTCTCCCAAGTGGCACCGTGGGACTGCGGGAGACGTATATCCCGCCCTGTGTGTGGGTGAGCGCGTCCCCCTATCTATTGCGACTCTTGAGGGGACTCATCGAACTGCTGGTTGCCAAACGAGCGACCTTCTCCGATGCCCAGCGCGGGGTCCTGGAGCTGATTGGAACGGACCTCGGAAAATTCACGCTGGTCACAGCCGTGTCGACGCATTTGCCCGTGCTGCAGCACTTGAGTCAGATCGAACGCGTCCATCCTGAGACGCTCTACACCGCCTTGGTTCGGCTTGCCGGTCACTTGCAGATACTGCTTCCACCTGGGGAGTCGCCGGATCTTCCGGCCTATCAGCACGAGAATTTGGGTAGAACCTTTGATGCCTTGGACAAGCGCATTCGGTCCATCGTCGAGGGGGTCACACCGACTCGGTATATCTCAATCCCCTTGGAGAGCAGCGGCGACAATGTGTGGGTAGGCCGTGTGCCGGAGAGCCGACTCTTCGCGTCTGCGCAGTTCTTTGTCATGGCCTCAGGCGACATGTCAGAGGATCAGGTCCGTCACCTCGTGCCGAATCAGGTGAGGGTCGGGTCGCCCAGCAAACTCAAAGAAATCGTCGCCGCGGCCATGCCGGGCGTCAAACTGTTCCATACGCCTCGTCCGCCGATCGCGCTCCCCATGAAAAACGGAACGCAGTACTTCCGAATGGACGATCGGGGGGTCTTTTGGGAGGAGATCAAGAAGTCGCAGGTTGTGGCGCTACACATTCCGGAGAGTGTCCAAAGCATCCGTGTCCAGCTGGTCGCAGTGAAAGAATAGAGGAGATCCAGACGTGTCGGAAGAGCGAACAAAACGCATCACGGAAGTCTTCAGCGATCTATTGGTCCTCGGCTCCTATCTCAAGGAGACAAGAGACATTGGGAGTCCTGATCATCTTCGGACGAGGTTACACCATCTCTTTCAGCAGGCTGACGAAGCTGCGAAGAAGAACGGAATTCCTTCGGATACGGTGGCTCATGCGCGCTATGCCGTTGCGGCGTATCTCGATGAGATGATCATCAACTCTCAATGGACCTACCGGGAACAGTGGGCCTCGCGACCGCTCCAATACGATTTCTTCGGGGAGTTTGTGGCCGGAGAGGGATTTTTTAGACGTCTGGATACTATCAGGCGAGGATCTCCTCTCGATGCAAACTTGCTGGAAGTGTACGGTCTGTGTCTGATCTTCGGGTTCGAGGGCCAGTATCGCTTGCATGAGCGGGAGCGATTGCGAGGACTGATTGAAGATGTGACGAGAGAAGTGCAAGCAAAGCGGGGGGATGCGCTGGAGTTATCTCCTCACGGGCGACGTCCAGAAGAGCTGATGGAACTCGTAAAACGTGAGTTGCCCGCCTGGGTGGTATTGGCGACAAGCGCCGGCATTGTCTTGCTCTTCTATCTCGCGCTTGCCTTTGTGATTAATCAGGATGTTGGTCAGGTGTTGGACCAGCTGAAGAAGATCCTCCAGGAGTCTGCCGTATGAAACGCCTCTTTGCTGTGATCAGATCGTCGGTGCTCGCGTTTTTGAGGCAGCCGCAACTGGCTGCAGAACTCGCCGTCGTGTGTCTTGTGGCGCTGGTGTGGTTTGCTGGCCCGTGGATCGGACTCGAGTCGGTCGATTCGCGGGTTCAGGCCATCATCGGACTCGTGGTGCTGCGGGCGACTGTCTATGTTGTACGGCACCTGGTGGCTCAAAAGCGAGCCGCACGACTGGAGGCCTCGCTACGAAAAGAGAGTCAACGTGGGAGATCGGATAGAAGGGAAGACATTGAAGCGGTCCGCATTCAATTTGAAAAGGGAATTGCGGCACTCAAAGAATCCAAACTCGGGAACGGGGTCAACGGGAAATCGGCTCTCTACTCGCTTCCTTGGTATATGTTCATCGGCCCGCCGGCATCGGGGAAAAGCACGGCCCTTCGGCATTCTGGCCTCCAGTTCCCGGCGTTGGGTCGGGATGGGCAGGGACTTCAGGGTTTGGGGGGGACGAGGAATTGTGATTGGTGGTTTACGAACGCGGGAGTCTTACTGGATACGGCAGGTCGATATGTCACCCAGACTGAAGACCAGGAGGAGTGGCTCGCATTCCTCGACCTGCTTCGGAAGCATCGGGGTCAGAAACCTCTCAACGGAGTCATTGCCACCATTTCTATCGCCGACGTGATTCAGGGGAGCGATGAAGACGTTCAAGCACATGCCAAGCAGATACGGGCGCGCATTGAGGAACTCATCAAGCGGCTCGGCGTGGTGTGCCCCGTGTATGTCATGTTTACCAAGTGTGACCTTGTTCAAGGGTTTGTCGAATTCTTCGAGGAACTGAATCGAACCGAGCGAGAGCGCATCTGGGGCTGCACCTTCGCAAAATCAGACCGTAGCAATCAGACACCGGCAGCATCATTTCAACGAGAGTTTGAGCGATTGTTGTCGGTCCTCCATGAGCGCCGGTTGCCGAGAATGTCGACGACCCGAGGCAGCCAGAAAGTCAACATTTTCGGCTTTCCGCTTCAAATGGCCTCCGCCACTGATCGACTGACACGATTCATTGACACCTTGTTTCATGGCAACGCGTACCAGGAGAGCCCGCTATTTCGTGGATTCTATTTTACGAGCGGCACGCAGGAGGGAACGCCGATCGATCGAATCCTTGGGGCGGTCAGTCGCGCTTCCGGCCTATCCGACACGAATCTGGTGTCCGTCATGCCGAAGGAACCCAAAAGCTATTTTCTCAAGGAATTGTTCTTGGACATTATTTTCCCGGACCAACATCTCGTCAATCCCTCCTCCATGGTGTTTCGCCAGCGTGGGTATCTGCGGGTGGGGGCATTGGCGATCTCAGTGTTGTTCGCGGTGGTGGCGATTGGTGGGCTCTCGATTTCATTCATCGGCAACAAGCGGCTGTTGAACTCTACATTGTCAGCCGCTCTTCAACCACCGGACTTCGCGCTCGATCCTGACCACTTTCAGCAAAGTATCGAGTACATCGGGGAACTGGGTGATCGGTTCAAGGAACTGCTCGACATCGAACAGCAGGGTGTTCCGCTGCATCTGGCTGAATTTTATCAAGGCTATCGTCTGAGGGAAGAGGTGGGTGAAGTGTATGGGCGGTACTTCTCACGACTATTTTTGGCGGAGACGAAGCGTGAGATGGAGGCACGTCTGAAACAGATGACGGTGATATCCGAAGGGACGGGAGCCCTTCGAGGAGAGTATGACGAGGCGTACTCCTTACTCAAGGCCTATCTGATGCTGGGCGATCCTCATCACCTCAAAGCGCAGTATCTGAACCGTTGGTTAAACGAGTATTGGGGGGACAGGTTGAAGGCGATGGTGTCTGAGGAGCCGGTTCCGGAGGAGCTTGAACAGCGGGTGTTCAAGCAGATGTTCCTCTACAGTCATTATTTAGCAAGAGAGCATGCCGAACGGTTGGTCTTGGATGTTCGACTTGTTCGAGAGGTGCAGGAGCAGCTTAGGCAGGTTCCGAGGATGCAGCGTATCTATTCGCTCAGCAAACGCGAAGCCGAAGACCTAGTGAAGCCATTCACGGTGGATCACGTGCTTCAGGGACCTCTCCAAGGCACGATTACGAGTGACTATGAGGTCCCAGGGGTCTATACGATGGCCGGGTGGAAAGGTCCGTTTCAGGCCAGTGTCGCAAAAATCTTGGAAGAATCGGGAGACGAAGGCTGGATTATCGGAGAACCGGAAGTCGAGGTGGCCCAGCTTGATAAAGGAATCAAACAGCAGTATTTCCGAGACTACGTTCGTCACTGGCGAGAATTTCTCCGTTCGCTCCGCATGAAACCCGTTGTGACGCCGAGTAATGTCGATGAGGAACTCAGTCTGTTGGCGTCCGGTGATTCGCCCATTCAACGGGTGTTCGAGGCGGTCGTGCAGAACACAGTTCCTGAGCCTGAAGGGCTGTCGAAGCTCCAGGAGACGGCGACAGGGATCTTGAGCAAGATCAAACAGCAACTCGGTATCGAGGGAAGCAGTGCTATCGGTGGTTCGGTGAAGGATACAGAAGAACTGATTCGCCGCTTGGCCGACCCCAATGATTTCTCAGGCTCGGTCACGCTTCGATTCAAAGGACTGGATCGGCTACTCCATGCTCCGAAGGATGCGAAAGAGGAGGCTCCGCTGATCAAGTACCTCACCGATGTCAGGAAAGTCCAACAAGCCGTCCGTCCGATTTTGCGTGCGGAAAGTCCGGCGGCGGATATGAAGGCTTTGGCTGAAAGCATCGTATCGGGGAAGCCCAACGATATCCTTCAGGCCATGAACGGGACGGATGGTTTGTTGCAAAAGCTTGATCCGGAAACACGAGAGATCGTTGCGCCACTCCTGGGCGAACCGTGGATGATGACGATGAGGGGTGTGCTGGAACGGGCCAAAGCCGAGGCTGCCAAGCGGTGGGAAGCGGAAGTGTACCCTGCGTGCCTGCGCAATGTGGAAGGACATTACCCGTTTCGTCAGGTCGGTGGGGATGCGCCCATCGCGGACTTGTCGGACGTGTTCCATCCCGAAAACGGTCTGCTGTGGAAATTCTATCAAGCTGAACTCAAGCCGTTCATCGTGGAAGGTGCGGATCATTGGGAGCTGAAGCAGTGGGCAAACGTCGGCATGAACCTTTCCGAGGAGTTTGTGGAGTCCCTGACCCATGCCAGGATGCTCTCAGAAAGCTTGTTCCCACGGGGCAGCATGAGTCCTGGCATCTCGTTTGAGGTGTATCCGCATCCGGTGCTCGGTGGGGTCCGGTCTGTTACGGAGATTCGTCTCGAAGTGGGCGGACAAGCACTCCGATATCAGAATGGGCCGCAGGAATGGGAAGAGGTGAAATGGCCGGGACCTACGCCGGCAGCCGGAGCGTTGCTGCAAGTCCAAATGAACGGAACCTGGATTACGCGGGAAGTGAAGGACCTGTGGGGACTCTTCCGCCTCATCGAAGCGGGACGGGTGTCGTCTGTCGCGGGAGACGCGCAATATCGCGTGCAGTGGGACCTTCCTGCTGCGGATGGCCAAGCGGTGAAGGTGCAATATGACCTGCGAACGGCCACTCATAAGAATCCGTTCAGACCGGGGTTGTTCGAGCAGTTCCGGTGTGTGGAGCATCTATGAAGGAGAGCCATGCCTGAGGCGGTGTGCGGCTATTACGGAAAACTCCCCGTGTCACCAGAGTTTCTCCGTTTCCATGCCGCTGGACCTGAAGTGCGCGAACTCGACGAGTGGTTCGAGCGTGGGATTCAGTATGCCAAGACACGGGCTGGATCCGAGTGGCCGACGCTCGTGTCTCAAGCCGATGTTTGGAATTTCCTGTTTGTGCCGGAGGGAGAGGGGCGAGTCGTCTGTGGAGCCGTCTTTGCCAGTCGCGATCGAGCTGGGCGGTCGTTTCCGTTTCTCACGTTTCTGCTCCTGGAGGGTCGGCGTGTGTCGCCGGCTCCCTGGCTGATTCCCTTGCAATGCCGGCTGTTCCTCGAGACAGCCAGACAGTTGCTGCATCAACTTCGCCTGGATCTGGATTGGGAGGCTTTTCGCGCGCGTGCGGAGTTGCTCGAGAACGAGGTCGACCGGGATGGGGGGGGTGAGGCAGGGTTTCACGACTATTTATCACGCACGACCGTCACTGAGTTTCGAAACGGTCTGGGTGACGAGGGCGAGGACACGACTGAACCAGCCAACGATGCAGGGCGGCACGTTTCGAGTAAATCCTGCAGCCAGGTCAGTGGTTGGGGATGGTGCCATCCCTTATTGAAAGGGAGCATAGGAGAAACCTACGACGTACCGTTTTGGTTGGAATACCATGCACGGTGGTCTGCGACGAGGCCGAATCCCCTGTCGACAACTCTAGCGTTCTGGAATCGCGGTCCCTCGAAGGTTGCGCCCTGTATTCTTGTCTCTGTGGGGTGCCCATCCCCGAATTTGGCGAGATTCATTATCTCACCAGAACTCGGAGATGACTCGTGGGGAAACGGGAGAGTGTGGCCGCCTGATGCCCAGGAGACTGTTGCGAGTTGTTCAGTCGACTGTCCGACGTACGCGGGTACTGATGGGCATATGTCTCTGCTGCAATATCTTGATTCCGTAGGAGGGTCACATGAAGGCCAAAGAACTACTTGATGCCAATCAACTGTCAGCTGCAATCCTTGAGCTGAATCAAGAAGTCAAACAGCATCCCACCGATCTCCGGATTCGTACGTTTCTCTTCGAGCTGTTGTGTTTTGACGGTGCCCATGAACGGGCTTCCCGTCAACTGGATGTGCTGGGTGCGCAGGATGACAAAGCCGGGATCGGGGTTGAAGTTTACCGAAAGCTCCTGCAAGCCGATGCTGCACGGCGAACGTGTTTGTCAGGGGGGAAGGCTCCCGAATTTATGGCAGCCCCTCCCGCCTATGCGAAAGACTACCTCACGGCGATTGCCTGCTTGCAGCGGGGCGATGCTCATCAGGCAGCAGAGGCTATCGCACGGGCCAAATCCCTGACACCTCCGATCACCGGCACGCTGAACGGAACGGCCTTCAAGACTCTTGCCGATTCGGACGATCGCTTCGGACAGGTGCTGGAGGTCTTCGTCAACGGCACCTACATGTGGCTGCCGATGGAACAGATCAAGATGCTGGAGCTTTCACCTCCCCACTTTCTCCGGGATCTGCTGTGGGTTCCTGCTCGTGTGGAGTGCCACGATGGGCAGCAGGGCGATGTGTATCTGCCTGCGCTCTATCCGGGGAGTGATGCGCACGATAACGAGCAAGTGCGCCTTGGTCGGATCACCGAATGGATCGACCTCGGAGCAGGTCTGGTCGGTGGCCTGGGGCTGAAGATGTTCCTGGTAGACGACGCGGAATGTTCATTGCTGGAGATTCGCGACATACAGATTAACCACGAGGGAGTGAACTGAACCATGGCACTGTCGTCGACGATCGATTGCGAGCTCTTGGTAGGGCCGTTCAAAGAGGGCGCAAAGCCTGACCCGAACGTGCAGTACGGGGCGACGTACCGCGCCATCAAAGACGCGATGCGTCACGAAGACCCGGTGACTAATGGACCGATCCAGAGCCAGGGGAAGAGCGCAGATTGGCAGAAGGTCGTTCAGCTGTCGACGAAGATTCTGACCGAAGAAGGGAAGGATTTGGGTGTCATGGTCTGGTTGGTCGAAGGACTGACCAGAAAACACGGGTTTGTCGGATTGCGCGATGGGCTGCGAGTCATGACGCTCGCCCATGAGAAATGTTGGAACGATCTTCTTCCGGCGATCGAGGAAGACGGGGATCTGGATGCCCGTGCCACGAAACTGGAAGCTTTAAATACCATTCTGCCTCGAGCGATTCAGACGGTTCCGATCATGCACCAGTCTGGCGGGGTGATCTATTCCTGCTACGACTACGGCAAGGGGCACGATGAGATCGAGAAATTGAAAGGGGCGGTCCAGGCGGCACAGACACAAGAGCAGCGAGGGCATGCGCAAGCCGCGCTGGATGAAGCGACGCAATTAGGTGAAAAAATCGATCGTGTGGTTGCGGCCACCCCGCTGTCACATTTCTCATCGCTCCGCGACATGATGAGTGAAGCATGGGATGCGTTTCAATCGCTCAACCGCATCGCCACCGAGAAATATGGGGCGGAGGGATTTACGCTTCGGCCGCTTCAGGAAATGATGGAAAGCTGCCGAGATCTGTTGGATGAGCTGGTCCGAAAGCGTGGCGGGGTGGGGTTACGTCAAGATCCTGTCCAGGAACACCCACAGGAGGAGTCTGTTGTGACGACAACACAGACCGAGTCATCTGCGGTGTCGGGAGACCTGAGAACGCGGGCGGATGCCATCAGGCAACTGCAGCGTGTGGCTGAGTTTTTCCGTCGAACTGAACCGCATAGCCCGGTGCCCTATTTGGTACAGCGGGCGGTGCGATGGCAGGAGATGCCGTTAGAGGAGTGGTTACAGGAGTTGATTAAGGACGCAAGTGTGTTGAGTGCAGTCAAAGAGACGTTGGGGTTGACGCAGGACTCCGACGCGTCGAGAGAGTCGTAATCACCGCACGGACGAAAAGGGGGGAAACGTATGGCGAGGGAAAGTACACAGCAAAAGCTCAGCCGGGTCAGGCCGCCAAGGGTTCAGATTACCTATGATGTTGAAACCGGAGGCGCCATCGAGATGAAAGAGCTGCCGTTCGTGGTTGGCGTCATGGCGGATCTCTCGGGCAAGCCGGAAACCCCGCTGGGCCCCCTCAAGGACCCCAAGCGGAAATTCGTGGAGATCGACCGGGATAATTTCAACGATGTGATGAAGGGCATCACCCCGCGCCTGGCGTATCAGGTGGAGAATAAACTCAGCCCAGACGGAGGCAAGATCGGTGCGGAGCTGAAGTTTACCCACTTGGATGATTTCTCGCCGGAGGCAGTGGCCAATCAAGTGCCCGCGTTGAAGAAGCTCGTGGAAATTCGTCAGCAACTCACGGCATTGCTGGCCAAGACGGACGGCAATGACAGTCTGGCCGACAAGCTCCAGGAGATCCTCAGTAACACGGAGTTGCAGCAAAAGATCGGGAAGGAAATCGGAGTTTCTGCGGAAGGAACCAAGGAGGGTGCCAATGGCTGACGAGGCAAAACAGGCAGAAGCGGAATCGGCGGCGGCAACGGTCGAAAGCGGCACGCTCGATCAGATTCTGGAAGTCACCAAGATCGCCAAGAACGATTGGGAGCGGGAACAGTCCAGACGCCAGATCGCCACGGTCGTGGAGGAAGCGCTCAAGGGGACGTTTCGCGTGTCCAAAGATGTTGAGGCGACGATCAAGGCTCGTGTGGCCGATATCGATCGCCTCCTCACCGATCAACTCAATGCCATCATGCATGCGCCCGATTTCCAGAAACTGGAAGGGTCCTGGCGCGGTCTCCATTACCTGGTGATGCAGTCGGAGACGTCGACCACGATGAAGATTCGGGTCCTGAACGTCAGCAAAAACGATCTCGTGAAAGACCTCGAGAAGGCGGTCGAGTTCGACCAGAGTGCCCTGTTCAAGAAAGTCTATGAAGAGGAATATGGGACGTTTGGCGGTGCGCCCTATGGCGCGTTGATCGGGGACTATGAATTCGGAAAACATCCCCAAGATTTTTCCCTGTTAGAGAAGCTTTCCAATGTCGCGGCTGCGGCCCATGCCCCATTTATTTCGGCTGCGGCACCGGGCCTACTTGGTCTGGATACGTTCACGGATCTGCCGAACCCCCGTGATCTGGCGAAAAAATTCGAGGCCGTCGATTACGCCATGTGGAAGTCGTTCCGAGAATCCGAAGATTCCCGGTACGTCGGGTTGACCCTCCCCCATGTGCTCATGCGGTTGCCCTATGGTCCGGATACGGTTCCCGTTGAGGCGTTCGACTTCAAAGAGGACGTGGACGGCAAAGATCACAGTAAGTACTGCTGGGGCAATGCCGCCTATGCGTTCGGCGCGAGGCTGACCGATGCCTTCGCCAAGTATGGCTGGTGTGCTGCCATTCGAGGCGTAGAAGGGGGAGGGCGCGTCGATGGGTTGCCGACCCACACCTTTCGGACGGACGAGGGGGAAATCGCCCTCAAGTGTCCGACCGAAATCGCCATTACCGACCGTCGGGAAAAGGAGTTGTCGGATCTTGGGTTCATTCCCTTGGTCCATTGTAAGGGGACCGACTTCGCCGCCTTCTTCGGCGCGCAATCAACCCAGAAGGGAAAGAAGTACGACACTGCGGCGGCGACTGCGAACGCTCGGCTCTCGACACAGCTGCAGTACATGATGGCCATGTCGCGGTTTGCGCATTATTTGAAGTCGATCATGCGGGATAAGATCGGCAGCTTTATGACAAGAAAGGATTGTGAGGACTTCCTGAATCGCTGGATCAAGAACTATGTGATCAGCACGGAGGACGCTGGTCAGGAGTTAAAGGCCAAATATCCTCTGAAAGAGGCGCGTATAGAAGTCTCGGAAATTCCTGGGAAGCCAGGATGCTATAAGGCCGTGTCGTATCTGAAACCGCACTTCCAACTGGACGAGATTACGATCTCCCTGCGGCTGGTGGCTGAATTGCCTCCGCCGGCGAAGTGATGGCAACGTGTGCCATGCACCTGTCTCGATGTGCCGAGGAGCGAGACAGACGGGCAGGTGAATCGGTTTAGATACGGGGAGAATCCTTTTGGATACTTATGGCGCGACGACTAAACAGAAATCCGGTTGGTCTCGCGAGGATACTAGCAGGAGATTTCTTCACTGTGGGAAGTACTTAGTGTCAGAAAGAGGTCATCAGGGGTTCTTGTACGCTGGTGGCATGCCGATTGCTTCGTAGCACGCATGTCGATCATCAGATCGAGGAGACAATCGCACTACACTCATTTCAAGGAGGACGAGTATGGCACAGGGAGTCAATGAGAATTGCTTTTTGGATATGGGCCTAAAGGGAAAAGCCACGACCAGTGGGTTCGAAGGTCAAATTGTTGTTCAATCGCTCTCCTATTCCATTACGCAGGCGGGAGAATTCGATGAGGACAGCAGCAAGAACGCCCGTATCACAAATTTCTCCCCGGCGGTCATCGTCAAGGAAATGGATCAATCCAGTCCGTCGATTTCTAAAGCCTGCGCCGAGAAAAAACTGTTTAAGACAGCGACCATCACCTTCGTAGACGGCAGTAACAAAGAATATTTCAAGGTGACGCTGAACGATTGCCAGATCAGCAATGTGAGCGTGGGCTTCCACAGCGGCGAGACCAAGCCGACGGAGACCATCTCGCTGGACTATCGCAAGGCCGAGTGGAAGCGCGGAACGGAAGTGGCCAGTTATGACTTGAAGCAGAACGTCGGAGCCTAGAGAAGCAGACCAGGAGTTTGCAGCACTCACGGAGCGATTGCGTATGGCCACTCTCTCCTCCGACAACAACTTAGTCGCGTCGGTGCTGGATCGGCTGTTGGATTACGATCCACGAGTCGGAACCCCGTTGCTCGACCGTGACGAGATCAAAAACCCGAAGCTGCTGATCGACAGGTTGCGGCAGCGGAAAGATCCGCTCTCGGCCTTCATCGCCGCCCAGGTTCCACCTGACACGATAGACGCAATCGACCAGTGGAGCCCGGGGCAAGAGGTGCCTGCCGAACTCCTGGATCATGTGGTGGAGGCGCTCAACCAGGCGATCCGTCAGGGCTGTCTGTATGAGACGGAGCGTTTCAAATCCGTCCGCTTGCCGAAAGAGGTGATGCGTTTGGTGGAGGATACTCCTCGGGGAGTCAACGTCCCCTACCTGAATCGCATGTTGCTCGATGAGGCCTATGTCGACGAGATTTACCGATTGAGAAAAGCGCAGCCCACCTATTCGGTGCGACAGCTGAAAGATGATGTGGCGAGGGATCTGGCCGCGTTGCTGAACTCGCGTCAGGAGATGCAACAGGGGGTCCCGGAGGCCTTTAAAGAACTTCGGGGCTCGCTGCTTGAATTCGGCGTGCCGGATTTTACCGCCTACAGTTTGTCGAGCAACGAAGATCGGAAACGAATCAGGCGAGAAGTCGAGCTGGCAATCGCACAAGCCGAGCCACGGCTCAAGAGCGTGCGGGTGTCCCTTGAAGCGGAAGAAAAGTTTTCTCAGGTCTTGCGATTCCGGATCGAATGCCTCTTGCGCGTGGAGTCCTTCGCGGAGCCCGTCACCTTCGACGCCGCGCTTCATGTCACCAACCATCAGTACGACGTGCGGGGAGCGTAGGAATGCAACATGACGCCCTGTTGACCTATTACGAGCGGGAGCTGTCCTACCTGCGCGCGCTCGGACAGGAGTTCGGCCAAGCGTATCCGAAGGTAGCGGGGCGGCTGTTGCTCGAGGCCGGCAAGTGCGAGGATCCGCATGTTGAACGGCTCATCCAAGCCGTGGCCTTCCTGACCGCCAGAGTGCAGCGGAAGCTCGACGACGAATTCCCGGAAATCACCGACGCCCTCCTCGGCATTCTGTATCCCCATTACCTCGCGCCCATTCCATCGATGTCGATTGCCCAGTTCGTACTGGACCCCGAACAGGGGAAGGTTACGTCCGGTTATACCATTCCCCGCCATACGCAATTATTTTCCCGTCCGGTCGATGGCGTGCAATGCCGGTTTCGGACGGCCTACCCTGTGACGCTCTGGCCGATCGAGATTGCCGCAGCCCGGATCGAGTCGGAAGACATCCCGCTGTGGGGCAAGCAGGTGAAGTCCGTGTTGCGGCTTCAGCTGCAGTGCACCGGAGGGACATCGTTTCAGGAACTGCAGTTGGACACGCTGCGGATCTATCTCCAGGGGGAGAGCCAGATCGCCTACGCCCTTTACGAGGTGCTGCTCAACCAGGTCAAAGGGGTGCGCATGCGTGGGGTCGGTGGGAAAGATGCGGGCTCTCTTCGAGACATCGTGCTCCCGCCGGACCGGATTCGAGCCGTAGGGTTTGAGACGGACGAGGGGATGCTGCCCTATCCCTCACAGGCCCAGCTCGGCTACCGTCTGTTGCACGAGTACTTTACGTTTCCACAGAAATTTCTCTTTGTCGACATCTCCGGGTTCCAGCAGACCTGCCGTGGAACGATGGGGACCAGGCTGGATCTCCTCATAGGATTGGAGGAGGTCCCGCGTCTAGCCTCCGCGATTGGGTCCGAGCATTTCAGGCTCGGCTGTACCCCTGTGGTGAATTTGTTCGAACAGGTGGCTGAGCCGATTCGACTGGACCATACGCAGATGGAATATCGTGTCGTGCCGGATGTGCGTCGGCCGAACGCACACGAAGTCTATCGGATCAACGAGGTCTCGGTGACCAATGCCCATGGAGACCAGGTTAGGCCGATTCAGCCGATCTATTCCTTGAACCATCGGCATGCGCAAGACCGGCAGGCCGAGTATTGGCATGCGGCGCGACGTACCTCCGCACGGAAGGATGATCCCGGCACCGACTTGTACCTGTCGCTGGTCGACGTAGATCTAGAATTGACGGAGCCGTCGGGAGACACGCTCGTGGTCGACGTGACCTGCACCAACCGTGATTTGCCTGGTCGGCTGCGGCTCGATGACGGGCGGGGAGATTTCGAATTGGAGGAGGCCGCGCCGGTGGCAAGAATCAAGGCGCTGGTCAAGCCTACCCCGACGGTTCGTCCACCGTTGAGTGCCGCGAATCAGTGGCGACTCATCTCGCATCTCTCGCTGAACTACTTGTCCCTCACGGAATCTCCCGAGGCACTCCAAGAGATTCTACGCCTGTACGACTTTTCCGACTCATCGGGCGTGCGACAACAAATTGAAGGCATCATGGAACTGTCCACCAAGCGGGTCGTGCGGCGTCCGACGTCGATGGGATGGCACGGCTTCTGCCGGGGGTTGGGCATCACGCTCCTATTGGATGAGGACAAGTATGTCGGCAGCGGGGTGTTCCTGTTTGCAACGGTCCTAGAGCGATTTTTTGGGCTCTACGCCAACTTGAATTCATTCACGCAATTGACGGTCAAGACGCGTCAACGCGAGAAAGCGCTCAAACAATGGCCCCCGAGGGCAGGCGAACAAATCCTTCTCTGAAAGAACAGTTGTTTCAGGAAGGCTACCGGTTCCGATTCTTCCAGGCGGTGCGATTGCTCCAGCGGGGGCAGTGTGCGAGCCGGCCGGTTGGTCGCACGGATCGGCTGGGAGACGAGGCCGTTCGGTTCCGAGCTCACCAGTCACTCAGTTTCCCGCCCAGTGAAATTTACGAGGTGCAAGAGGCCGAGACCGCGGGACGGCCGTCGGACATGACCGTGGCCTTCATGGGCTTGACCGGTCCCCAGGGTGTGTTGCCTCGGTATTACACGGAACTGATTCTCGATCGCATTCGTGAAAAAGATTATACGTTACGCGATTTTTTGGATCTGCTGAACCACCGGCTGATTACGCTCTTTTATCGTGCATGGGAGAAGCATCGGATCGTCGTGGGCTGTGAGCGTGCCGGTCTCCGTGGAACACAGGATCCCTTTGCGGAGGACCTCTTTTCCTTGATGGGTATGGGGACGCATGGACTCCGGGACCGACTCCTCATTCCTGAACGGGGATTGCTCCAGTACACGGGACTGTTGGTCTCGCACCGCCACTCGGCGGATGCGCTGCGGCAATGCCTGGCCGACTATTTTGAGGTCCCAGTCCAGGTGGAGCAGTTCATAGGGGCCTGGTACGAGGTGGCCGAGCAAGATTGGAGTCGCTTGAGTTCCATGGGTGGACAGAGTCGACTGGGGTCCACGAGCCTGCTTGGGACGAAAGTCTGGGATCAACAGGCGCGCTTTCGGGTCCGGTTGGGTCCGCTCGACTACGAGACCTATCGAGGGTTGCTGCCGTCCGGAACGGCCTATCCGGTGTTGGTGCAATGGACGAAATGGTTTGCCGGTCCCGAATCGGACTTCGACCTCAATCTTGTCCTGAAGGCCGAGGAGGTTCCCGCCTGCCGATTGACGACGACGGGAGGGACCTATCGACCCCAGCTTGGATGGACGACCTGGCTGCAGACCAAGCCGGCAGTGCAGGATGCAGAAGATGTCGTGTTTTCGGGAGCAACCACGTTTGGTCGATCCGGCACGGCGTAATCTGCAGAAAGGACTGTGTGATGAACATCAATCTCAAAGGGCTCATCGGGAAGTTGGATGACACAAGCCGTCGGGCGCTGGAGGGGGCGGCTGGGCTCTGTCTGAGCCGAACCCATTATGACGTCGACATCGAACATTTCTTGACGAAATTGATGGAGATGCCGGATACGGATCTCCATCGAATCTTTCGGTATTATGGGATCGACCATTCGCGGGTGTCTCGCGACCTGACCAGGGTGCTCGATGGGTTGAAGACCGGCAATGCCCGCACCCCGACCTTGTCGCCCCGGCTCCCACGCCTGATCAATGAGGCCTGGTCCTTGGCCTCTGTTGAATACGATGCCAATCGCGTGCGTTCCGGTCATCTGTTGCTGGCCCTCCTGAATGAACCGGATTTCGCGCGCATGATGCGCGATGTGTCCGAAGAGATTCAGAAAATCTCGCTGGAAGACTTCCACGCCAAATTCCGCGATGTCGTGGCAGAGTCGATCGAGGGACTCGAACAATTTTCCACCGGCGCCGGCGAGATGCCGACACAGGAGGGTGCTGCGCCGCATGGGTCGAAGACACCCGCACTCGATCAATTCACGATCGATCTCACGGCCAAGGCCAAAGAAGGTAAGGTCGATCCGGTGCTGGGCCGAGACGCGGAGATTCGCCAAGTCATCGACATCCTCACACGCCGCCGGCAGAACAATCCGATCCTGACCGGAGAAGCCGGCGTCGGCAAAACCGCAGTCGTCGAAGGCTTGGCGCTGAGGATCGTCGCGGGAGATGTGCCGCCGCCGTTGAAGCATGTCACGATTCGTGTGCTCGATCTGGCCTTGCTCCAAGCCGGGGCGGGCGTCAAGGGCGAGTTTGAAAATCGGCTGAAGTCGGTGATCAACGAGGTCAAGGCCTCGCCGACCCCCATCATTACCTTTATCGACGAAGCCCACACCCTGATTGGGGCCGGTGGGCAGGCCGGACAGGGCGACGCGGCAAATCTGTTGAAACCGGCGCTGGCCAGGGGCGAGCTGCGCACGATTGCCGCAACGACCTGGGCCGAATACAAGAAGTACTTCGAGAAGGATCCCGCGCTGACCAGACGTTTCCAAGTGGTAAAGGTCGAAGAGCCAACGGAAGCGACCGCCATCAATATGATGCGGGGACTGGCGGCCACGATGGAGGAGCACCATAAAGTCCGTGTCCTCGATGAAGCGGTGGAGGCCGCCGTGAAGCTCTCCCATCGCTATATTTCCGGTCGGCAATTGCCTGACAAGGCGGTCAGTGTGCTGGATACGGCCTGTGCTCGCGTGGCGCTGGGTCTGGTAGCAGATCCCCCGGCCATCGAGGATGCGCGGCGTCGCATTTCGCTGATCTACACAGAGATCGGCATTCTCGAACGAGAGACCGTGACGGGGGGGCAACATCAGGAACGATTGAACGAGCTGGCGCAGGAAAAGACCACGGAAGAGAACGAGCTCGCAGCCCTGCAGAAGCAATGGGAGCAAGAAAAGCAGTTGGTGACACAGATAGCCTCCATTCGTTCTCAACTCGAAGGGCAGGTTCAGCCGCCCAAAACGGAGGCGAAAGCAAACGGGAAGGCGGAAAAAACTTCGAACGGAACCGCTGCACCGCCGCAACGGCTCTCGCCAGACGAGGTCACGAAGCTGCAAACAAACCTGGCTCGCCTGAATACAGAGCTGTCCACCTTACAGGGAGAGAATCCCTTGCTCCAACCCTGTGTGGATGGGCAGGCCATCGCCCAGGTCATTTCAGCCTGGACCGGGATTCCGATCGGCCGCATGGTGAAGGATGAAATCAATACGGTCCTGAACCTGAAAGATCATCTTGAAAAACGAGTCATCGGTCAAAACCATGCGCTGGACGCGCTGAGTCAACGATTGCGCACGGCACGCGCCAAGCTCGAAGACCCGCGCAAGCCCATCGGGGTCTTCATGTTCGTCGGGCCGAGCGGCGTGGGGAAAACGGAAACGGCCTTGGCCTTGGCAGAGCTGCTCTTCGGCAGCGACCACAACCTCACCACCATTAACATGTCCGAATACAAGGAAGAACATAAAGTCTCGCTCCTTATGGGCTCACCGCCCGGTTATGTCGGCTACGGGGAAGGCGGAGTCCTGACCGAAGCGGTGCGTCGCAAGCCCTACAGTGTCGTGCTGCTGGACGAGATGGAGAAGGCCCATATCGGGGTGCAGGACATTTTCTATCAGGTCTTCGACAAGGGGAGCATGAAGGATGGGGAAGGGCGAGACATCGACTTCAAGAACACCGTCATCATCATGACATCGAACGCCGGTACCGACACCTTCATGAAACTCTGCGCCGATCCGGACACCAAACCGGATCCCGAAGGACTCGCTGACGCCATTCGCGGCGATTTACTGAAGTTCTTCAAGCCAGCGTTTCTCGGCCGAACCATCGTGGTGCCCTATTATCCGATTGCGCCAGAGATCATGCGTCGGATCATCGAGCTCCAGATAGGTCGCATTCGGAACCGCATCCGAGAGAATCACCGAGCAGCCCTTTCGTACGACGAGGCGCTGATCGACACCATCGCCAAGCGCTGCACCGAAGTGGATAGCGGCGCACGCAACGTCGATCACATTCTCACGCGCACGTTGCTGCCGGAGCTGTCGAAAGAGTTTCTCGCTCGCATGGCGACCGGACAGCCGGTGTCCAAGGTGCATATTGCTGTCACGCCGCAAGGGAGCTTCGCCTATGACGTGGGATAAACCAGAACCGGTCGGTCACTGAGGGTAAGACGCGATGCCAGCCTATACACAAGACACGCGATTGATCGGGATCACGACCCCGCTGGGGAAAGACGTCCTGTTACTCCGGGGGTTCAGCGGACGGGAGAGTATGTCCCAACTCTCGGCCTTCGATCTCGATTTGCTGTCGAAAGATCCCGAAATCAAGTTCGAAGACATCATCGGCAAGCGGGTCACGCTGCGGGTGACGCTCAGTGAGGACAAGGAACGCTATTTCAACGGCTTCATCAGCCGGTTCGTGCAGTCCGGCGCCCAGACAGGCATGGCGAACTACCGGGCGACCATGGTGCCCTGGCTCTGGTTCTTGACGAAGACGACCGACTGCCGGATCTTTCAGAACAAGACCATCCCCGACATCGTGCAGCAGATCTTCAAGGAGTACGGCTTCACCGACGTGAAGGCCAAGCTACAAGGCACCTATGAACCGCGTGACTACTGCGTCCAGTACCGTGAGACCGACTACAACTTCGTGGCCCGTCTGATGGAACAATACGGCATCTTCTACTTCTTCGAACACGAGAAAGAGAAACACACGCTGGTGCTGACGGACAATCCCGATGCGCACCAACCCTGTCCCGAACAGCCCAAAGCCAAGTGGAATCCGCAGGGGAGTAAGAGCCTCACGGAAGACGTCGTCACGACCTTGGAAGTCGAAAAGATTTTCCGGCCCGGCAAGTACGCGCTCACTGACTACAATTTCGAAACGCCGAGTACGAGCTTACTCTCTGAAATCGATACGACGATTACGGTGGGCGGCAATACGAAGTACGAGGTCTACGACTATCCGGGCGAATACGAGAAGAAGGCGCAAGGCAAGACACTGGTGAAGCTCCGCATGGAAGAGCAGGAAGTGAAGCACTTGTCCGTCACCGGCACGAGCTCCTGTCGGGCCTTTGCCACGGGCTATCGGTTCGACTTCGAAGATTACAGCCGCGCCGATCTCAATCAAACCTATGTGCTCACGGCCATCTCCCACAGCGCGACCGTGGGCGATACCTACACGACCGGTAAAACTTCCGATGGGTCGTCCGCCTATACCAATGCCTTCGTTTGTATCCCGCACAAGGTACCGTTCCGTCCGCCGCAGATCACACCGAAGCCGATCATCCAGGGTCCACAGACCGCGGTGATCGTAGGACCAAGCGGGGAGGAGATCTATTCGGACAAATATGGGCGGGTGAAGGCGCAGTTTCATTGGGACCGGGAAGGGAAGAACGACGAAAACAGTTCTTGTTGGATGCGAGCCTCCCAAAACTGGGCCGGTAAACAATGGGGCGGTGTGTTCATCCCGCGCATCGGCCAGGAAGTGATCGTGGAGTTTCTGGAAGGCGATCCCGATCGGCCGATCATCACAGGCCGGTTCTACAACGCCGAGCAGATGCCGCCGTATGCCTTGCCTGCCAATCAGACGCAGAGTGGGGTGAAGTCGAATAGTTCCAAAGGGGGTGGGGGGTCGAATGAATGGCGGTTCGAGGATAAAGCAGGCTCGGAGGAGATCTATCTGCACGGGCAGAAGGACTGGAACATCGTCATCGAGAACGATAAGAGCCAATCGATTGGCCATGACGAGTCATTGACGGTCGGGAACAATCGGACAAAGAAAGTTGGAGTTGATCAAAGCGAAGATGTCGGGGCGAACAAAACCATCCATGTCGGGGCGAACCATACCGAGACCATCGATGCAAACAAGACGCTCACAGTCGGCGGCAACCATACAGAAAGCATCAGCGGAAACGAAACGATCACAGTGAGTACTGCTTCGGCTCACACCATTGCGCTCGCACGAGCTTTGACGATCGGCGCGGTCTATCAGGTGAGTGTCGGCGCGGCAATGAACGAAACGATCGGTGCGGCGAAGGCGGAGGAGATCGGAGCGGCCAAGTCCGTGAATGTTGGACTGAGTAGCAGTGAAAACATTGGGGTGAATAAGTCTGTCGATGCGGGTGGTGACATTTCGGAAAGTGCCGGAAAGAACATCTCCATGAATGCCGGCAAGAACATTGCCGCCGATGCTGGGGACAATATCAGTGAGAATGCCGGGAAAGATGTGATGATCAAGGCAGGAAAAAAGATGCTCATCGATGCAGGTGATGAGATCACCATAAAGACCGGTAGCGCCAGTATCATCATGAAGAAAGACGGAACTGTCCAGATTAAGGGCAAGGATATTTCACTGGATGGGAGCGGGAAGATCAATATCAAGGCATCGAGTGACATCGTCATTAAGGGTAGCAAGGTGGGAATCAATCCATGAGGCGAGGGGCCATGGAAACCGTAAAGAATCAGTTTGAAGTGTTGGTGGAGGATCGCGAGGCGAGTGTTCTGGATGTGCTGACAGCGAGTCCGGTGGTACTGCAGCCGGAGCAACGAGAAGGGGTGGGGGCTCTTACCGCCCGCTTTGAAGGTTTCGATTCAATGAACCGGCCGATTTTATCGGGTTTGTCCAGTAACTATGAGGGTGTCATACCGGCGCGAACGACGATGTCACTTGAAGGAGTGGAAATAGGGGCTGGTGTCGTTGTGCTCTGCGAACAGAACGACGTTCAGCGTCCGATCATCATCGGTGTGTTGCAGGACGAGCAGCCGAATGCAGGTAGTGTTGAGAGACAAAGCCATCCTCTATCGGTTCAGGTGGATGACCAACGGCATGTCATTTCCGCTGAACGGGAGATCGTCCTTCGCTGTGGCGACGCGAGTATTACTCTGACCCGGGCCGGTAAGATCTTGATCAAAGGCACCTATGTGGTCAGCCGATCGTCAGGAGTGAATCATGTTAAGGGAGGATCAGTTCAAATCAACTGAAGTGTTTTTTTGAGATCATGTGGTCAGATCACTGATAGCGTTGAAGGTGCTGCTCTAGTGACATCTATTTACTATTAGTGTCTTGGTAACAGAAAGAATTTGGCCATTTCCCTAGGGGAATTAGATTGTGTGGATGTTGAGGAACACGACACCTTTCCCTGCTGAAACGTCATGGACGCGTGACGAACGTGGAGCAGAGTTCTGGTTAGTCGCAGTCAGGGCCTCCTTCGAGATTGATCATGAAGGGCGCCAGTCTCCAGCGTTGATACAGACTGAAGTACAGCGAGCCCCTGTCTTTGTAGGAGACCCCTTAAAGACAGGCCTTCTCCGCGACAGTGATTTTGTTTTGGAGAAGTCTGGGACTGACATCTTGGTCGAGGGGTGTGCGTATGCGCCTGAAGGTCGCCCAACGAGGAGATGCAGCGTGAGTTTGAAGGTTCATACTGTCGATAAGACGGTCAATGTCGTAGGGGAGCGGCGCATCTCCAAGGGTTTGTTCGGCCTCTCGATGACGAGACCTAAGCCATTTCTCGAAATGCCGATGACATGGGAGCATACGTATGGGGGGTGGGATCGCGATGGAGATAAAGAAGAGTGGGTGCCATCAAATCCCGCTGGAAAGGGCTTCGCCATCGATCGGTCGCACCTTGATGGAACGATCGCACCTAACTGGGAGTATCCGAGTGTGCCGTATCGAGGGGCCAAGTCTGGCCGGCCTGCGGCCTTTGGCCCTGTGGCCCAGCATTGGCAGCCGCGGGTGCAATATGGCGGGACCTATGATGAGCAGTGGCAACAGACACGGGATCCCCTTGTTCCGGAGGATTTCGACCGACGATATTTCCGGTGTGCCCCGGCGGACCAACAGACGCACACGCCTCTGATTGGTTACGAAGAGGTGTCGCTTAGGGGCATGACAGCTGACGGGACTCTGAGCTTCACCCTGCCCCGGATCAGCTTCAATTTCATCACAACGTTCAGGCGTTACGGCGATATCCAGCAGAAGCCGTCAATCCACACACTCTGGTTGATGCCGGACCGGCGACGATTCGAAATCATTTACGTGTCGGCGCTGGAGGTACCACTGGGGCGAGAAGAGAAGCTCATTGGAACCACCGTGCTGATCCGCAAGCGGATTGGCACTCCGCCCTCTATTTCTCGGACCGGTGTTTGGAGTGCAGATTAGATGAGTACTCAGCTGGTCATCGTTGGTTGCGGCGCCAGAACCTCCGTCGGTTTCGACCGTCGGTCCAGCGCTGCAGCTGTACGCGCGGGCATTGCATCTATTACCGACCATCCGTTTATGATTGATCGGTTCGGTGAGCCGATGAAAGTGGCGCGAGATGCCAGCCTGGGCCCGGCACTGACTGGGCCCGAACGGTTATTCGAACTTGCCCTTTCAGCGGCCTGTGAAGCTCTTGCGCCTCTCGATGGACTCAGCACCGTGCCGAAAGTCGCGGCCGTAATCAGTCTAGGAGAAGAGCGGCCGGGCCAGGATCGCCACACCGGCGCGCGGCTAGCCGACGCATTGTGTGACAGATTGAGCGACAAGATCCGTGTAGGAGAGCGATCGCACTCGATGGAAGGTCATGCCGGGGGCATCTTAGCGATGGAGGCAGGTCGTCGGATGATCGTCGAGGGCGACGCTGAACTTGTACTTGCAGGGGGAACCGATAGCTATATCTGTCGCGACACGTTGGAATGGCTGGATGATATCGAGCAGCTCCATTCCGAGGGAAACATCTATGGTTTCTGCCCTGGTGAAGCAGCGGGCTTCGTACTGATCGCTCGGATGGAAACGGCGCGCCGTCTGGGTTTAGCACCGCTCGTTACCCTAGTGTCAATAGGATCCGGGATTGAGAAAAACTTGATTAAGACCGAGGATATCTGCCTTGGTGAGGGGCTCTCTGCCGCTTTACGTACGGCTGCAGAGGCGGTTCGCAATACTGCAACGATCGATCGCATCATCTGCGACATGAACGGCGAGAGGTATCGCGGAAATGAATATGGCTTTGCCGTCCTGAAGGCGTCCGGACTATTCAAGAACGCTGCTGCATTTGAAGCACCGGCGGATTGTTGGGGCGATGTGGGTGCAGCAGCGGGACCATTGTATGCTGGCCTTGTTATCGAAGCTGAGGCGCGGGGCTACTCTCCGGGACCGCTGAGCCTAATCTGGGCGAGTTCGGAAGGGGGATTGCGCGCAGCTGCTATCCTCAGCCGATGGGGAACGGCCTGATGCCTTCGGATGTTTTTGTCAACGGCCTGGGCCTCACTTACAAGGGTACTATCGGCATCTCAACCGCGACGATTCCTGATGTTTGCAAAACGCCATCGCCAGGTGGCCCGGTGCCGATTCCGTACCCTAACATTGCAGATCAATCCTCACTAAAGAACGGAACAACTTCGGTCAAAGCCCACGGCAAGATGATTGCCGTGAAAGAGTCGCAGTACGGACGCTCGAACGGCGATGAGGCGGGAACCGCGGGCGGCGTGAAATCCAGCGTTAACATGAAAGCGACAGACTGGATTACCTATTCCTTCGACGTAAAAATGGACGGCAAGAATGCTTGCCGCCACACGGACAAGAAATTCCATAACAACCAGAACACGGTCGATCTAGGCGGCAACCTCGATCCAGACAATCCACCCCTTGGCGTCTCGCCAAAAAAGTGGAAGGAGTGCATCGAGCAACACGACAAGTACAAGGCGATTCAGGACGAGGAAGCAAATCATCGAAAAGCTGAGTATGACGCCTTGCTAAAGAAGGTGGAGGAGGAGATCAAATCAAAAATGCTAATCAAGCCGGTGCTTCTAACCCTTTCCGAGCGGAGTACCTTTCATCAGATCAATAATGAGAAGATTGAAAAGTTACACGATCTCTGTGAGGAACGAAAAAAGTACATCGAGATGGGTTGCGACGATATCCCATGGCCCGATCCCAAACATCCGACGGCAAAGGGTAGGCGAACAGCACACTGGGGGGAATATTACGCGATGGTGCATCGGATAAAGAAGATGGGGCGATATTGACCGTGGCAACACCTACCCCGCAAGATCTGATGGCCGAGGTCAAGACAGCTTGGGCCGGGCTAGATGCACCACCTCCCGCCGACATGGCGATCATGAACTGGGAATATGGCGAGGACGCTGTGGTTGCCTTTGTCGGTGTCCGACCGGTCGATGTCGATATCGATTCCGCCGGCTTCAGGGTAGCAACTCCACTTCTCGAGTTGCCCGCCCATGCGGCGGCGGCTTATCTGGGACCCTACCTCGTTTCCATCCTTCGAGGATTCCAAATCCAGGAAGAAGTCGGTTTTCCTATCGAGATTAAGACGCTCTCTCACACGATATACGCTCTGGCATCTCCAGGTTTTTGGACGGACATCGCCTCGCCGCACCTAAACGACGCATGTGTGTCAGCCCTTGGGAGGGTGGCACGTTTCGTCATCGAGCACGGCGACGCCTTCTTGGTTTCCAAAGAAGAGACGCGAGGATTAGAGCGCCTCGTTCGATCCGTCGATCGGCGTTTGAAACCGTCGGGGAGCCACTGAAAAGGAAATAAGTGGGGTCGAAGGATAGGTGGGGTCGGTTCTTGACTTTGCACTTCTGAGAAATAAAAGGGGACATTCTACTTTATTACTGATATGAGTCTCACGTTTCCCTACGGTACTGCCCATGCCACGCACCGCACGGGCTTCGGTCGAGGAGATCTGTTATCAGGAATCCGGAGAGTTGGAGGCCAGTGATGCGATCTCACACGGTGCGGTAGGGATGCGGAGTGGAATATTTCAGCGAAGCGGGATTGAAGAACCGTCATTGAGCCCGTTGCGATTATGCGGCGACGTGGCGTTTAAGTTTTCGGAGTTCCTGCTCGAGTCGATCTCATCTCGACTGCATCGACTCTTGCTGCCGTACACTCGTGGTGAGGAGCGTGTAGACGAGTTGTTGGTAGGGGATTCCAGCTTTCGTGGAGCGGTTCTTTTCTCCTCGAAGGTCTGCCGGGCTGACGTTGACGCTGATGGTCACCTGGCGTTTCTTCCGGAGAGCCGTTACGAATGTTTTTCGTGCCCGTTTGGTCAATCTTGAGATGACGAAGACTTGGTTCTTTCATGATAGAGCCTCCGAAACTTTCTCCACTTCACGGCACCAATGATGCGGATGCTCTTCCCGCGTCTGGTAACCCGAGTGGTCACGATGCGCCCCGTTGCGATGCGGCCAACCCAGTACAGCCGCGCTTCCGACTTAGAATGTTTCCTGTCCGCCAGTTGAAGCCCATGTGGATCAAGAAAAGATTCGACGGCCTCTGCGAAACTGACTCCGTGCTTTTGGATGTTCTGGAGGTCTTTTGCAAGGTCCCATTCGAATTCCACCGTATCGACGATACCACATCAGTCTTTAGCGTGCCAGTCAGTCGAAGAAGGGTCGTAGCGAGCGTGCCCTGATGATCATTACCGACATTGTGTTTCAGTACGCTCTCTTGTGAACGTGGGAGAGGTCAACATATGAGGATCCGTCCAAATAGTAGTGAGCCCACTGCGTATGCGTTTTGAGTCGACGGAGGAGTTGGGACCATGAGGAACGCAAGCTTTACTCGGCACCTCAAGCCGACCGAGATTGAATACGTCAAGACAGTCTTTCACACAGCGTTGCCGCCCTGGCCGCAAATCGGCATCACCGACGGACTGGGCAAAGACGACACGGTGTGGACTATGACGCGCTCAATGATCCCTTTCAACGGAGCCCTCAGTTCGCCTGTCCGATATTACATCAATTTCGGCGACGCGGCGAACGCTGATCTCTCTGTGCCGGGAGTAAGTCTTGGTCGCTATGTGCCCGGCTACTCCGATAACGCCCGTGATGTGTTCATCCATGAGTTGACCCATGTGTGGCAGTATTCGCGACCCTATGCGAAGGCCTGGGAAATTGCGCTTCGCTGCGTGTATGCACAAAATCTCGGGGCGGGTTACCACTTCACCGCGAGCGATCCGTGGGCTTCCTATAACCTGGAGCAGCAGGCCTCGATGGTCGAGGAATGGAGTAAACGCGGTTGCAAAGAAGATGACGAGCTATTCCCCTACATCCACTACATTCTTCGCAAAGAAGGGGAGTATAAGGCCACTTCTCGACCAGGCGCTGACCGTACGTACGCGGGAATGATTTACAGTGACTTCTGGTTTGCCAACGACGCCACACTTGCGACGCTTAAACTCTTGCTCGATATGGAGCGCATGCCCGTTCCGTATGAGGAACCCGTCCGGATCACTGCAAAGGATGACTCGTTTGTCGTGGTGCTGACCAGCGACGTCTTGTTCGAACTGAATAAAGCCGATCTCAAACCTGCCGCCGACAAACCGCTCGAACAGGCGTGGGGCAAGATCAAATCAAACCCCCGCCGACGATCCATCTACATCAATGGTCACACGGACAGCACCGGAACTGACGGCCACAATCTGCTGCTATCGCAACAACGCGCAGAAGAAGTCGCAAAATGGTTCTACCGACGTGGCTATCTCACGCCTGCTATGGTGAAAACTCAAGGCTTCGGTAAGAACCAGCCTGTGGCACCGAATACCAGAGTCGAAGGGCGGGCAAAGAACAGGCGAGTCGAGATCTACCTGAGCAATATTTGATCTAAAGCACGCTCTTGGGTCGGATCTTGCTCAGGCCAATATTCAACTGCAGCCGGCGCGGCTCTCTCCGGTAAACGTTGCTGGCGTTGGTTTTGAGGTTGTGGCGTAGTGGCCCTGACGCAAAGGGAGTCGGACATGACACTTCAATACAAAGGCGGCGCTCGCTTTCCCGGACCGTTGGGGCTATCACCGGAGATATTAGGAGGACGACTCCCCGGACCGCTGCGTTTTGGACAAGAGGACTTGACCAAACAGCAGGGAGCAACGAAGTCAATTAAGACGCTGGCAATGCCACCACCGTCGAAGGGGAGTAGCACGATCATGCGATTGCGCACAGTCTCGTGGAAGCTCTCCAAGAGGGTCCCAGCGTGGGGTGATGTACAGCAGGGGGAGCTTGCCAATTGTCCGATCGCAGCAATTCTCTCGGCATTGGCCCACACGCCAAGCGGCCGAAAGCGATTAGACGGCATGATTACCGAGTATCTGGGTGCAAATATCAAGACGACAGTCGCTCATGACGTCATGACAACAATTTTATCCAGAGAGGCCGATAATCCCGATTATTCCCCTCAGAATAAGGAGATTCTCTCAAGTCGCTACTTTGCCGTGAACCTCAAAGGACTTATTGAGGTGAGTGACGCGTTCTATGTTAAAGAGACGGGGCAGTCCGGTGGGGATATGGATCTAGTCTACATGGATTCGCCGAATCAGGTTCTTTGGCCATGCGTCATCGAAAAGGCCTATGCGGTGAAATTAAAGAGCTATCAAGAGCTTGATGACCAGAAGCATACCGTGGAAGAGTTCTGGGAAGTTCTGGTGGGTAAGAAACCGGTCGTGATCAGGGACGGCAACATGACCGAACAGAAGATTCGCGCTGCTGCAATGGCTGCATCCAAGGTTCCGACCATTGGTGCTACCAGAGATGATGTTCCGAAGATTGATAGCACTGATGCCACCCGCGTGGAATCTGACCACGGCTATGCCGTATTGGGTATCCAAGGTTCTACGATCGAGCTCTATAATCCGTGGGGGAAGCCCGAAAAGATTCCGCTCAAGGAATTCTCGAGCAACTTTGAGGCGATATACTATGGGACCCCCTAGTGTCCTGTCTCTGAAGTCCTTGGAATAAGTTGTGCACCGCTGGTGTTCTCAGGTATCGAAAGGAGGACACCATGCGAACTGGACGACCGATGACCCCGCTGACCTTGACGATGCCCGAACGAGAAACGTTGCAGCAGTGGGTACGCCGCCCGAAGACCGCTCAGGCGTTGGCGCAGCGGGCGCAGATTATTTTGACCTGTGCTGAAGGGCAGCCGAATACCGCTGTCGCCCGTGTCGTGCGGGTGGCGCCGCCAACGGTCTGTAAATGGCGGCAGCGCTTTGTGACTCACCGCCTCGATGGGCTGCTGGATGACCCGCGCCCTGGTGCTCCGCGGACCGTGACAGATGCGGCCATTGAACGCATTGTCACCTACACCCTGGAGACGACGCCCGTCCATGCGACCCACTGGAGCACGCGCGGCATGGCGCAGCGGAGCGGGGTGAGTCGGAGAAGAAAAGGGGACAGCTACTTTAAAAATGACTGTCAAATCCTGCGATCCAACACAGGGAAGCGGATGCGGTGCCGGAGGCTCACCGGCTTACAAAAGCTCATTGAATTGGTCGACAGACAAACGCGCTTGTTTCAGTATATGAGACAACGTTGATCGCTTGATTGGCCGGTGGGCCAGCACAGTGACCTTCAGCACTTCGGTGGCAAGATGTTTCTGGAGGCGGAGATGACTACCTCTTTGCCGAACAACGACCCAGCTATCGCGCTGCAATGCCCGAATGACCTCCGTGTAAGAGAGGCTGGGAACTTTGCTCATACCGCGAGTTCAATCTGCTCGGCATTCGGACTCAGGGCCAGGTCGTCTTCAACGGGTTCTAGATAGAGCTCGATGGCTTCGCGAATATTCTTGAGGGCTTCTTCTTTATTCTCTCCTTCGCTGATACAGCCAGGAAGGGTCGGAACAAAGACCGTATAGCCGCCGTCTTCACTGGGTTCGAGCACAATGCGGAGTTTCATACCTGTTCCTCTTTGGTTTTGAGGATCTTCTTGGCGACATCCTGCGCGATGTCGATTGTTTCTTGAATCGATCGTCCTTGCGCGACGAGGCCTTGTATCGCATCCGATGTGGCGAGGTACATCCCTTTGGGAAGCTTTTCAATGTGTAAATTGACGATACGCTCCATTGTGAATCACCTCCGTATAGGAGACGCTAGAAACTTTGCTCATACCGCGAGTTCGATCTGCTCTGCATCAGGACTGAGTGCTAAGTCGTCTTCGACCGGTTCTAAATATAGCTCAATGGCCTCGCGAATATTCTTTAAGGCGT
>JAOUHJ010000121.1 GCA_029865225.1 Nitrospira sp. | reverse complement strand
TGGCCCATGCGGTCAACGTCGATCGTTCTGCGGACGACAGGAGAATCGCTGGGGCCCGATGCATGGGGCAGAAGATAGCGCTCGCCGGAATTGATTGTCAATCTATTTATGACGCACTACACTAGCGATCTCGGTCCGCAACCTGACCGGCGCAAAAAACATGAATAATTGACCGATCTTAGACCTCTTGTTAGACTTCGACCGTGTCCGATCACCAAGTCTTTCTACAGCGATCTCCCGCACGCTAGCCCCACTATGAATTCACCACCGACCATTCGAGATATCTTGGAGAATATTGCCCGGGTTATCAAAGGGAAACCCCATGTGATCGAGATGAGCGTCGTCGCCCTTCTGGCTCGTGGACATCTGCTCCTGGAGGACGTCCCCGGGGTCGGGAAAACGACGTTGGCCCATAGTTTGGCCCGGTCGCTTGATTGCTCCTTCAAACGGGTTCAGTTTACGAGTGATCTGCTGCCATCGGATATCGTGGGCGTGTCGATCTTTAATCGCCAGAAACAGGCCTTTGAGTTCATACCAGGTCCGATCTTTGCCAACATCGTCTTAGCGGATGAAATCAACCGAACCACACCGAAAACTCAGAGTAGTCTCTTGGAAGCCATGAGTGAGGCGCAGATTTCGTTCGACAATAAGACCTACCCATTAAGCCAGCCCTTCATGGTCATCGCCACTCAGAACCCCGCAGAATATCACGGCACGTTTCCGCTTCCTGAGTCGCAACTCGATCGCTTTCTCATGCGGCTTCGTATCGGATACCCGACGCCTGAAGAAGAACGTAAGGTGTTGGAGCGTCCACAATCGTTGCATCCGGCTGAAGAGCTCTGCCCATTGCTCACCGCACAGGATGTTCTTGCGTTGCAGGACCAGGTCGATAAGGTTCGCATGGAAGAGAGCATCACGGACTATCTCCTCGCCATTGTCCAGAGTACAAGACAATCGGATCTCCTATCCTTGGGTGTAAGTACGCGTGGCGCGCTGGCGTTGAGCCGGGCGGCCAAGGCGCTCTCTTTTGTTCGCGGTCGGACCTATTGTCTGCCGGACGATGTGAAAGAGTTGGCCCCCATCGTGCTGTCTCACCGCATCATGGTGGCTCGTGCACAGGGTTCACGCCAGCGAAGCTCGGAACAGGCCGAACAGATCATCCAGGATTTAGTCGAGTCGATTCCAGTCCCTGTCTAACGCTCTCCTGACACGAGCTGGTAGGCATGGAGCTGGTGTGATATGCCACTTCAATTACCCGTCTTTGTGCGCCGATCGTTTCGCCACCGGTCCACACGGGTCACGTCCGAAGGCCTTCAGTTCTTGATCTTTACCCTCGCGATCGGCATTGCCGCCATCAATACCGGCAACAATCTGTTCTATCTCCCCCTCGCCATGATGCTGAGTCTGATCTTGATCTCAGGGATCGTCGCGGAATACTGCCTGCGACGGTTGGAATTTCACCGCCATCTTCCCGATCTCATCATGGTCAATCACCCGGTGACTGCCACGCTGGTAGTGAAGAACCGAAAATCGAGTCTTCCCAGTTTTTCTCTGGTGATCTTGGATGTGAGTGACGGTCAGGATCTGGATCGTGGAATCACCCTTCACCACTTGCCGGCCGGTGCCAGTCGGTTGGTGTCGTATCCGATGTTGGCGAGGCGACGTGGGAGGCTGCATCTTGAAGGGATACGCGTTGCGACGGAATTTCCCTTTGGGCTATTCATGAAGAAAGCGTTGTACCAAGTGGAGGGTACGGTCATTGTGTACCCGGAGATCACTCCGCTGAGTGAGACGCTGCTTCGAGGTCTCACGAGTGCCGGCCAAGAGCAGGCCCTTCATCGCCGCGGTCATGGGAGCGACCTCTATAACCTGCGTTTGTATCATGCCGGAGACGACTCTCGGAACATCCATTGGCCGACGACCGCGCGTACGTCGCAGTTGACGGTCCGAGAAACCGAAGCCGAAGAACAGCGCCGAGCGACCATCCGACTGCAGACCACCGTTCCCGCAAGCTACGATGCGGTATTTGAGCAAGCCGTCTCTGTGGCGGCGTCTCTGGTTCAGCACTTATCGTACCGGGGCTACCTCATTCGGCTCATCGTGGGGTCGTCCTGCTCCGAATTCAGTCAAGGCGACGCCCACCTGTACGATCTGCTCCGGATGCTTGCGCTCTGTGAACGATGTGCGCCTACCGGGGAAATCGATGCAAGCGACCACCATCAGGCCGAGAGCTCAGAAGGCGAAGGAGGCACGGAAATCGTGGTGCAATCGTGGGGTGGAACTGCAGGTGTGCAACCAGATCACCCGACGATTCTGATCAACGGTCAGCCCGTCATCGGAGGAGTCCATGGCGTATAGCCAGGCCCTTCGTCTGACATCCATTCTGTTGGCGGCGGTGTCATTCATCGGACTGACACTCGGTTCGGGGTTGCCTGCCTGGTTGGCGGTCTTCACCGGGGTGGCCCTGATCGTTGTGCTCATTCGACACGTAGCAGCCGGGCCCATCGTGCATCTGGCCCCGCATGGGCTGTTCTCACCCGCTGGATGGAATCTTCTGGTTATCATCGGGTTTCTGGGGTTTTGGGTGGACATGTTTTTGGTGTCAGGCGAACTCCTGCCGGCGGGCATTCATTTTCTCATGATCCTCATGGTTATTAAGCTGTTCAACCTCAGGCAGCGCCGGGACTATCTCCATCTCTATGCCATCAGTCTCGTTGCCATTCTGGCATCAGGATCCCTCACAACGGATCTCTGGTACCTCCCGATTTTTCTGCTCTATCTCGTAGCAGGGGTATGGACGCTGATCCTGTTCCAGATTACGAAGGGTTTTGGGGACGAAAGCGCCTCGCCGACGAGTGCGCCCTCGGTTCAGGTTGACTTGCCAGGCCGAGTCACGCCTCAGCTCTTTTGGCTTGCAAACGGACTCGCGCTGGTCTGTTTCGGGATGACCGTGGCGATATTCTTCACGATTCCCCGACTCAGCGCGGGCTTTTATCACAAAGGCTTTGGGGAGAACATTCGGACGTCGGGTTTTTCCGAGACGGTCAACTTGGGTGCGATCGGACCGATCAAGCGCGATCCCAGTGTCGTGATGCGGATCGAGGTGACGCGGCAGGAACCCCACTCCTTGGACCGGTTGTATGTGCGGGGGCTCGCATTTGATCAATACGACGGCAAATCGTGGACGAATCGATTGGGCTACAGGCGGAACCTGAACGAAGAAAATCCCGGGACGTTTCTCATCCGTGGGCAGCAAGGTTCGGCGGGTTCAAGGCTTGGTGATACCATCCAGCAGAACATTATTTTGGAATCGCTGGATACAGCCGTCCTCTTTGCCGCGCCCTTCGTTGAACGAATCAGCGGGAAATTTCCGGCGGTCCAGTCGGATTTAGCCGGGTCCGTGTATCTTCCCTTTCCTAGCGCCTCCCGTATCGAATACTCCGTCGTGTCGCGATCCAATCCCCTGCTCCCGGCTGATCTTGGGTCCGATGCACCGTTGTACCCAGAATCATTCGCCAGACATTTCTTGCACCTCCCCTATCGGTCCGAACGAATCAGCAGATTATCGGAAGACATTACACGCTCCCAAGCCGGCCCATATGAAAAAGCGCATGCCATTCAGACATACCTGACTCGCAACTATCAGTATAGCTTGGATGCACCGCTCGCAGGCTTGGATCGCCCGCTTGAAGAATTTCTCTTTATTCGCAAAACAGGGTATTGCGAGCACTATGCGACGGCCATGGTGATCATGCTGCGGATGGTAGGAATTCCAGCCCGGCTCGTCACGGGGTTTCTGGCCACGGAATGGAATGAGTATGGGAACTACTACGTGGTGCGTCAGCAAGATGCCCATGCATGGGTCGAGGTGAACCTGCCGCATTCCGGATGGATCATGATGGATCCGACCCCGCCGTCCAATGAAGTCGTAAGGAACGAATCTCCTGCCTGGCAGGCGTTAGGACGCATCTTGGACAGCGTCAAACTGCAGTGGAACCGGTTTTTTGTCCAATACAGCGCTGCGGATCAACTGGCCGTCGTTCGAGAATTGAAAGCCGGTGGGAAATCGGTCGGCCATAGGACTCTCGACTCCCTGGTTACCATCCTCAGTCCCTTCACTCGACTGCTCGGGATGATTCCCGATCAGCTCTTCCGAGGTAGCGTTCAGCCTCAGGCGGCCATTTTGGGGGGTACGGCTCTCTTCCTCATCATTCTTCTCTGGTTGGGCATGAAAGGAATCAAGGGAAGGATACGTGTCGATAAAAAGGCCACACTGGAAGAGCAGCGAATCGTCGAGCTCTACAAACAGATGCTTGCACGTCTGGCCGACAACGGCATCGCAAAAGCAGCCGGCACCACGCCGTGGGAGTTTGTTCACGTCACTCGTATGACATGGGGTGAAGCCAATTCCGCTGTGGCCTCAATCACGGAGCTTTACTGCAAAGCTCGGTTCGGTGGAATACTCCTGACAGATGAGGAACTGCAGCTCGCCAAAGACAGGCTTACACAGTTGACGTCGATGGAGAAACCCTGACACAAATGGCGAAATGAGCAGAGTGAGGGTTATACCAGAGAGAAGAGAGCCTGAAATGGAGCGGGAAAAGGGATTTGAACCCTCGACCCTCGCCTTGGCAAGGCGATGCTCTACCACTGAGCTATTCCCGCTCGAGAGCCATTAAGATGGGGAGTGTACTAAGCTCGCAGGACGCTGTCAAGCCACGAGGTGACGAGGGTAGGTCATCGGTGAAATCGGTAACAAGAGCGAAAACATTACTTTGCGGTAACACTGCGAGTTGTATAGGCAGATGAAGAGTATAAGACATTAATATATAAGAGAATAGTTAGTGTGATCCTAGAGCTAATCATTCTGGTTTCTCCAAGCACGATACGTAATCTACTCAAAACTGATCGTTCACTGACTGATGAAGAGCACGGACGAATGAATTAAATAACATCAATTACTTCAAATGGTTAAGGCGAAACATGAGTGATGTCGAGACCAATGGACCTCAGTGGTTTGAATATTGCGAGATTATAGGTTGCAACTGGTGAGGGCTAGTGCTATATGCCTGTTGCTTTTTTAGTTGTGGGTGATGTGATTCAATCTCAGTTTTCAGATGAAGACGATTTCCCAAACTTTTAGATCAACAAACGTAGGAATTGACCAAAGGTAAAACGAAAAGGTCCTTCAAGCTTAAACGTTGAGGAGGTATCAACAATGTTCTTGTCACGTCGACAATTTCTGAAGGTCTCTGCAGGCACTGTCGCTGCTGCAGCCGTGGCGGACAACGTCCTGGCATTGACGGCACTTCAGCCGGTGATCGAGGTCGGAAACCCGTTGGGAGACTATCCTGACCGCTCGTGGGAACGTGTCTACCACGATCAATACCGCTACGATTCATCCTTTACGTGGGTGTGTTCTCCGAACGACACGCACGCCTGCCGCGTCCGTGCGTTTGTGCGGAACGGGGTGGTCATGCGGGTGGAACAAAACTACGACCACCAAACCTATGAAGATCTCTATGGAAATCGTGGGACCTTTGCCCATAACCCACGGATGTGCTTGAAGGGGTTTACATTCCATCGACGCGTGTATGGGCCGTATCGGTTAAAGGGTCCATTGATGCGGAAGGGCTGGAAGCAATGGATGGACGACGGATCTCCTGAGCTCACTCCGGAGACGAAGCGGAAGTATAAGTTTGATAGTCGATTCCTCGACGATATGCTCCGCGTGTCATGGGACACAGCCTTCACCTATGCGGCCAAAGCCATGATCGTAATCGCTACACGGTATAGCGGTGAAGCGGGAGCGCGGCGTCTCCGGGAGCAGGGCTATGCACCGGAAATGATCGAAATGATGAAAGGCGCCGGTACACGATGCTTTAAGCATCGCGCTGGAATGCCGGTACTCGGTATCGTCGGTAAGATGGGTAACACCCGTATGAACGGCGGTATCAATGCATTGCTCGACACCTGGATCCGCAAGGTCGGACCGGATCAGGCTCAGGGAGGACGGTACTGGTCAAACTACACCTGGCACGGAGATCAAAACCCTTCTCATCCGTTCTGGTCCGGTGTCCAAGGGTCTGACATCGACCTCTCCGACATGCGCTTCTCAAAGCTGAACACCAGCTGGGGAAAAAATTTCGTCGAAAACAAGATGCCGGAGGCGCACTGGAAGTTGGAGTGTATTGAACGAGGAGCCAGAGTCGTCGTCATCACCCCCGAATATAACCCCACTGCGTATCGTGCGGATTACTGGATGCCTCTGCGTCCGGAGTCAGATGGCGCGCTCTTTTTGGGTGCCATGAAAATCATCATCGATGAAAACATGCACGACACGGACTTCTTGAAGCAATTTACGGATGCCCCCATTCTGGTACGCACGGATACCTTGCAGTACCTGGACCCCCGTGACGTCGTGGCGGACTACCAGTTCCCTGACTTCTCAAAGAGTTATTCGGGCCGCATTCAATCATTGAAGCCAGAACAGATTCAGCGGTTGGGCGGCATGATGGTTTGGGATCTCAACAAGAAGCAGGCGGTTCCACTCCATCGGGAGCAAGTCGGTTGGCACTATATGAATAGCGGTATCGATGCAGCGCTCACCGGAACGTACCGGGTCAAGCTGCTCAACGGTCGGGAAATCGATGCGATGCCGGTCTGGCAGATGTATCTCGTTCACTTCCAGGATTACGACCTGGATACCGTCCATCAAATCTGCCGAACGCCAAAAGATCTCATTGTGCGGTGGGCTCGCGACTCAGGCACGATCAAGCCGGCGGCCATCCACAACGGTGAGGGTGTCACGCATTACTTCCACATGACTCCCAACGGTCGAGCGGCCGCGATGGTGCTCATCATCACCGGCAACGTCGGAAAGTTCGGAACCGGGCAGCATACATGGGCCGGTAACTATAAAGCTGGAACATGGACTGCGACGCCGTGGTCTGGAGCCGGTCTCTCTGTTCATACGGGAGAAGATCCATTCAACATCACGTTGGATCCGAACGCTCATGGTAAGGAAATTAAGACCAGGTCCTACTATTATGGTGAGGAAGTCGGCTACTGGAACCACGGTGATACGGCCTTAATCGTCAATACCCCAAAGTACGGACGCAAGGTGTTCACCGGAAAGACCCACATGCCGACCCCCAGCAAGCTTCGCTGGGTGGTCAACGTCAACGTCCTCAATAACGCCAAGCATCACTATGATATGGTGCGCAACGTTGACCCGAATATCGAATGTCTGATCACACAGGACATCGAGATGACGTCCGACGTGAACCACAACGACATTGCATTTGCTTGTAACTCATGGATGGAGTTCACCTATCCGGAAATGACCGTGACGGTATCCAATCCGTGGGTTCAGATCTGGAAAGGTGGCATACGGCCCTTGTACGACACCAGAAACGACCTTGACACCTTCGCCGGCGTGGCAGCCAAGCTGTCGGACATGACCGGTGATAAGCGGATGCGCGATTACTTCGCGATGGTCTATGCCAACCGTGTCGATGTGTACGCGCAGCGCATGCTCGATGCGTCCAGCACATTCTACGGCTACTCTGCCGACGTCATGCTCAAGTCGGAAAAAGGTTGGATGGTGATGGTCCGCACTTACCCGCGGCATCCATTCTGGGAGGAAACCAACGAATCGAAGCCGATGTGGACCCGCAGCGGACGGTACGAAAACTATCGCATCGAACCCGAAGCGATCGAGTACGGGGAAAACTTTATCTCCCATCGTGAAGGTCCTGAGGCCACCCCGTACCTGCCGAATGCCATCTTCACGACGAATCCGTATTGCAGGCCAGATGACTATGGGATCCCGATCACCGCACAACACCACGATGATAAGACCGTGCGGAACATCAAGTTGTCGTGGCATGAAATTATGCGGCATTCCAACCCACTATGGGAGAAAGGGTACCAGTTCTACTGCGTCACACCGAAAACCCGACATCGGGTTCACAGCCAGTGGTCGGTGAACGACTGGGTTCAGATTTATGAATCCAACTTCGGTGATCCCTATCGAATGGATAAGCGGACTCCCGGGGTCGGTGAGCACCAGATTCATATCAACCCACAGGCAGCCAAAGACCGAGGAATTAACGACGGCGACTACGTGTATGTGGATGGCAACCCGGTTGACAGACCCTATCGAGGCTGGAAGCCGAGCGATCCGTATTACAAAGTGGCTCGCTTGATGATTCGGGCTAAGTACAATCCGTCGTATCCATACCATGTCACCATGGCCAAACACGCGCCGTACGTGGCCACGCCGAAGTCAGTGAAGGGACATGAAACTAGACCGGACGGACGCGCTATCGCGATCGATACCGGATATCAGTCGAATTTCCGCTACGGCGCTCAGCAGTCGTTTACCAGGAACTGGCTGATGCCCATCCATCAGACCGACTCGTTGCCTGGCAAGCACGCCATCGCCTGGAAGTTCAAGTGGGGCTACCAGGTCGACCACCATGCCATCAACACGGTGCCGAAGGAATGCCTCATCCGCATCACTAAGGCGGAAGATGGAGGTATCGGGGCGCGTGGTCCATGGGAACCGGTGCGTACAGGATTTACGCCGGGCCAAGAGAATGAGTTCATGATCAAGTGGCTCAAAGGGGAACACATCAAGATCAAGGTCTAACTGCAAGGCAAGTCGAAAGCATGGGTGGCGGTTCGACGTGAGCCCCACCACAGGGTTCGAACATTGCCACTGACGAATTACGGAGGAGACTATGCCTGAAGTATATAACTGGCAACTGGGACGAAAGATGTTGTACCCCTACGAGGAACGACATCCGAAGTGGCAGTTTGCCTTCGTCTTCAACATCAATCGCTGTTTGGCCTGTCAGACCTGTAGCATGGCTGATAAGTCCACCTGGCTCTTTTCCAAGGGGCAGGAATATATGTGGTGGAACAACGTGGAAACCAAGCCCTATGGTGGCTATCCACAGTTCTACGATGTCAAAATTACCCAGCTGATCGAACAGGTGAATCCAGGGGGGCAGGTCTGGAACGTCCGTGTGGGACGGAAGCACCATGCGCCCTATGGCGTGTTTGAAGGGATGACCATTTTTGATGCCGGTGCCAAAGTCGGCCAGGCGGCGATCGGGTATATCCCGACGGACCAAGAATGGCGATTTGTCAACATCTACGAAGACACCGCCACCTCAATGCGCGCGTTGGTGGAGGGGATCGATAAGACCGGATTTTCGAAGGATGAACCGTGGAAGATGACCGGGAGCAGTCTCCCGGAACACGAGACCTTCTTTTTCTATCTCCAACGCATTTGTAATCACTGCACCTATCCTGGTTGTTTAGCGGCCTGTCCGCGGAAGGCCATCTATAAACGTCCGGAAGACGGCATTGTGCTGATCGATCAGAATAGATGTCGAGGATATAAGAAGTGTGTAGAGCAGTGTCCCTACAAGAAGCCGATGTATCGAGGAACCACCAGGGTCAGCGAAAAGTGCATCGCGTGCTATCCTCGTATTGAGGGAAAAGATCCATTGACCGGTGGTGAGCCGATGGAAACCCGCTGCATGGCGGCCTGTGTCGGGAAGATTCGCATGCAGAGCCTGATGAGGATCGGCGACGATGGTCTCTGGGCAGAGGACCGGTGGCATCCGCTGTACTACGCCATCCGGGTGGAGCAAGTGGCGCTGCCGCTGTATCCGCAATGGGGCACTGAGCCAAACGGCTATTACATCCCGCCACGCCATTCGCCACGCGGCTATGCCCGACAGATGTTTGGCCCCGGCGTGGACAATGCCATTGAAAAGTACCTGGTCCCGAGCCGGGAACTCTTGGCCGTGCTCCAGCTCTGGAGAGCCAGCCAACAGATCGTGTTTCGCTACGATGTCATTCCGGGTCCGAAAGTGTTTGAAACCCAGATTCACGGGAAGAGGTTCGAGATGTACAACGACACCGTGCTGGGCTTCAACAAGTCGGGGAAGGAAGTGGCGCGCGTCCAGGTCGAAGAGCCGATCTACATCCGGCCGGCCGAGCGCGTGACCTGGTTGTAAGTCGACAAGGATCGGCACAGTGTTCGAGGGGCGGGTCTTCCACAAGGGGGTCCGCCCCTCAACATTTGCAGAGGGGTCTCCTGTCGGAAACGATCGCTTATCTTCCGGCACAGGAGGCAGATCTATGTGGATACAGGGTGGATCGGTAGAGCCGGATTATCCGTGAGCATCAGTCTTTCGGCTCAGTGTGTGCTATATCTTCTGCGCACTTGACGAGATTCGTTCCCTCCAGTAGAGTTTTCAGAAGATCACCGTACACACTTGTGAGGGAGCGGTTTCAGCGTGACATCCCAGCCGCAGCAATCAATCCCATTTGCTGCTCAAGCGATCCCATTCGATGAGTTCCTCGCGTCAGGGCAACTCCCCGAAGGCTATCTTGATGGCGAGTATATGGAGCAGCAATTCGTCGAACGACTGGTCCATTATATTTTGAGTGTGCCCTCCGGGAGCTATTCTATGGCTCAACTCAGCCAGCTCCTTGAACAGCTCGACCCACGAGGACAAGTGTTTTTCTTTAAACGCCTCAAAGAGACCAGCCCCGATTGTCTGAA
>JAOUHJ010000120.1 GCA_029865225.1 Nitrospira sp. | reverse complement strand
TCGTTCGGGCATCGTCAAGGTCAGCGGGGTCGTCGGTCGTCCAGTTCGCATGGTGCCCTCCTTTCGATACCTGAGAACACCAGCGGTGCACAACTTATTCCATGGACTTCAGAGACAGGACACTAGTACATCGCTGACTAATCCATGGCCCGCAGCAAGGGGGGGGCTGAACGAAATCGCAAAGAGCCAACTCCTAGAGGACGGTACGACATTGAGTTTTCAATACAACACCATCCAGTACACTCTGACTCCGCACCTAAGCGACGCAGAGCAGGTGGCGGTGTTTTTCGACCGGTACATCTCCGATCATTTGCCGGTTTATGTATCGGTGACAATCTGATGCACTGTTTTTGAGGGTTATGACACGATGAAAACCACGGACATACGCAAGGCGATCGTCCTCGCCGCTGGCCAGGTGGTGGTCAAGCGTGAGACCCTCGCCTCGACGGACATCGCGTGGGTGCTGGATCAGCACTTTCCCGACAAAACCTTGACGGTCGCCACAGCCAGCATTCAGAGCCAGCCCGCCGATGACTTCGTGTTAGTCGGCGGCACCATCAAGCTGTTCGGTGTCGAGGTCACGGGAACCGTAAAGTTCTACTTGGATGGCAATGACGCGCAACTTGTCCTAGAGGGGGCACTGCCAACAGGGTGGCGTTTCGGCGATAGCTTTGAGGATCTCAAGAATGACTACTTCAACGACTTTTCGCTCTCCACGCCGAAATTGAGATTGCGTTCCAAGGCCAGTCAGAGCAAGGTCCGCGGCCTGTGGCTAGACGCTGGATTCACACTGCCGCCCGCCTTTGAAGTATTGAAGTGGTTTGTCGATCCTGGCGCCGAGGCCAAGCTGAGCGGACCAATCAGTCTTGATGATGGTCTGCCCGTGATGACCCTGTCAGTCAGCCCAAAGATCACAGCCTCGCTGGGCGGTTACCTCGATATCGACCTGCAGATGCAGCACCTTGCCAAGACCTATCCCCATCCACGGTCCAAGCCGGTGGTGTCGACAATCTCGCAGCTGGCGGGCGATCTGTCGTTTACTCGCAATTCGCAACCAGTCGACGTGCCGATCGCGGTTTTCTTCAATCAGGAGCTGACGGTCCTCAATTTCCAAATGCTGACGGGCAAGGTCTTCGACCTCGGCCTGTCGGAGATCGCGCACTGGTTCAACGGCGTCGACTTGGGCAGCGAGGGAATGCCCAAGGCTTACAACCCAGTGGGCTTGACGCTGCACGACGTCTGCTTCGCGATCGGCATGCGGACCCAATTGCTGGAGTATGTCTCGCTGAATTTGCAATCCACGGAGCCCTGGCAGATCGTGCCGTCCAAGGTCGTGATCGATAAGATCCAGATCGACTTCATGGTGGTGCAGCCCCAGAAAAAGCCTGCCAACATCCAGGCGACAATTGTCGGCGGAATAAAATTGGGCACTGTGATCCTGGATGTGTACGCCCAGATGCCTGACTTCCTCATCAAGGGCTCATTGGCGGAGAACAGTCCCGTCGATTTGCTTCCGTTGATTGATTACCTAGGAGGCGTGTCTGAAGGCGCGCCGGCAGATTTGAAGATCGACGTGCTGAACTTCGAGGCCCACCCCGCAGGCAGTTTCTATTCTTTTGAAATTAACGTCAGCGGCGGTTGGCAGATTGTCAAGGATCTGGCATTGAAGGACATCTACGCGTCGATTGCGTATCAGGGAGGCGGAGGTGAGGGCAGGGGGGTAATGGCAGACTTCAGAGGAATGCTCGCCTTGGGCGGCGTTGTCCTTGAGGTCTCCACCGAACAAGACGCCGAGGTGGAGGGGTGGCAGTTCTCCGGCTACACCGGGCCGGGGCAAGAGATTCCTATCGGCCGGCTGATCGAAGACATAACCGGAGTCGAGGACCTCCCCGCTGCCATTGCGGACTTTACCATCAGCGATCTCGGGGTATCCTTCAACACCCAAAGCAAAGACTTCTCATTTACCTGCAAGGGCCAGATCCCGGTTGGAGACTCCGAGGAAGTAGAGGTTACCGTCACCATTACATGCGAACGTGATTCGGCTTTGGGTTCGTATAGGAACACCTACGAAGGCGACGTCATCTTGGGCGATTGGCAGTTTACACTGAAGTTCAGCGAGGATCCTAAGGAAAAAATCCTGGTCGCCTCGCTTGACAAGACCGGCACGAAGGGTGTCATCCAGCTTAACCCGGATGTCGGAATTTTCTCTGCATACCTCGACCAGTCTGCGGCCTCGGAACGGAAGAGCTTGAACCTCGGCTCGCTCGGCAGCGCGTTGCCCTCTGAGCTGGCAGAACTCATGGGCAAGGTGGAGATCACGCCTCTGCAGATGGCGCTCGGCACCCACAAGGATAAGGCCAGCAGCAACTACGTCCTGGCCCTGCAGCTCGACGGTGGCCTTTCACTCTCCCGGTTGCCGTTCGTCGGAGAGCGCCTGCCGAAGGGGGCGGATGTGGGCATGAAGGACCTGGGCCTGGTCTGGTGCAGCGCGGGGCTTTCCGGCGACAAAGGGAAAGAGGCACGCACAGCCTTCGTGGAGGCGTTTCAAGAGGTCGATCTCATTGACGACGACGCGCTCTCCTCCGGCGGCATGTTCAGTGCATGGCTCACGGTCCCGTCGCAAGCCGAGCCCTTCGAACTCGGCATTCCCCTGCGAAGCCCCGTTTCCAGGCCCACAGTTCCTGCTAGGTCCACGGCCACTCCTACGACAACTCCTTCGATGACTTCTATGACGGCCGCTCCTTCCACAGCTCCGCCTCCTCCCAAGACCCCGGATACCGTGAAGTGGTTTAAGGTCGGCAAGAACGCAGGTCCTCTCAGCCTCCAGCGCATCGGGTTGAAGTACGAAGAGAAGAAGGTCTGGTTTCTCTTCGACGCTTCCTTGAAGGCAGGGACCGTGACGTTGATCCTCGACGGACTCGGCGCGGGTCTTGATCCCTTCGCGCTTCTCGGCGGGCGCGTCGAGCCGGAGTTCACGCTGTGCGGCCTGGGGCTCGCCATCGAGGGTCCCGCCGAGATCAGCGGCGCTTTTCTGCGCGATCGTATCCAAGATGATCGTGGCGACTACGACGAATTCTCGGGCGTGGTCATCGTCAAGACGGAGGCGCTCACCCTGTCGGGCATGGGCAGTTACGCCGAGCCGCCTTGGAGCGATCCGTCGTTCTTCGCCTATGCGTTTCTGGACAAACCGATCGGCGGGCCGCCGTTCTTCTTCGTCACTGGTCTGGCGCTGGGCATCGCCATCAACCGCAGCCTCGACCTGCCGCCCATCGACCAGGTGTCGCAATTCCCCCTGGTGCGGCTGGCCCTGGGCGAGAACCTGGCCCCGCCCGGGGCAAATCTGCCGGCGATTCGGGACACCGGGGGCGATGCTGAACTGAAAACTCTGCTCGAAGTGCAGCAGGCCATGGGGCCCTACACCAGGCCGAACTCCGGTCAGGTGGTCCTGGCGGTGGGTGTCCGTTTCACGACGTTCAAGATCCTGAACAGCTTCGGTCTTCTGGTTGCCTCGTTGGAAAAGCCTGTGAAGGTGGATCTGTTGATGAGCTCGCGGATGCAGATCCCCGCGCTACCGCCCGGCAGCACTCCATCTCCCGCGCCGCCCATCGCGCAGATTGGCATCGATCTGCGCGGGACGTGGATTCCCGACGACGGCGTGCTGGGGGTCGAAGGCCGCATCACGGAAGGGTCGTGGTTTCTCGACAGCGCCTGCCGCCTGAGCGGAGGTGCCGCGTTCGCCTCGTGGACAAGCGGCGCTCACAACGGGGATTTTGTGATGACCGTAGGCGGGTACCACCCGCGGTTCACGGTCCCTGCGCATTACCCCAAGGTGCCGCGGCTCGCGTTCCAGTGGATCCGTGGACCCATCGAGATCAAGGGCGACGGCTACTTCGCGATGACGCCGTCGGCGCTGATGGCCGGCGGTTCGCTGAGTGCGACCTACCGGGAAGGCCGCCTCAAGGCCTGGTTCAATTGCGGTGCCGACTTTCTCGTGGCCTGGAGCCTTTCAGCTACGAAGCCAGCATGTCCGTCGAGATCGGGGCGTCCTATCGGACTTGGCTGGGCGCGGTCAGCGCGTCGGTAGGTGCGAGGCTCGCGTTGTGGGGTCCGGACCTAGCCGGCATCGCGACGATCGATCTGGCGGTGGTCGAGGTCGACGTCAAGTTCGGTGGGGACAAGGCCGCCCCCAAACCGATCACTGCCAAGGCCTTCAGGGACCGGTTTCTTCCGGCAAAGGACGAAGAGCTCCTTAGCTTGGTGGTCAGCGACGGCCTGATCCGCTCCGGGATTCATGAGGACGTTTCCCTGTTTGTGGTGAACCCGGCCGAGTTTGCCCTGGAGATCGAGAGTGTGATCCCGAAGCCCGACGGAACCACCATCGGCATTGGGCCGATGGGCGTGACGGCTGCGAGGTTGGGAAATAAGGATGTCCTGACCTGGACGATCTCCAAGGGAGGCAATCCCGATTGGAACTTCAAAGAGTTCTTCAATCCCAACGATTCCAAACTCCTCGTGAAAAAGCCGGTGCCGGCCGCGCTGTGGGGTCCGGCTCCGGATAACGGGAGGGTGCGAGCGCCCAGGTTCAAAACGGATCATAGGGCGGTCATCGACGCGGTGGTGGGCTATACCATCAAGCCCAACGATGAACCCAAGGCGGGCAAAAGCAAAAAATACGACATGGATCTCTTCGAAGCGAACAGGGACGTGTGGAAAAAGGAGCAGCCTACTTGGCCATCTGACGGCCCTCGCTTCCGAGAGCAAGACACGTCCGTCGCACGCGTCCTGACCAACATCTCCAGCACGCCGCCCGTGCATCTGTTGGCTGACCTCACCGGAGAGGACCGCGATTTTGCCTCGGAGGTCTCGCTGAGCACGGATTGGTTGGCCGACCTGCAAGAATTACCCCGCGTTGGAACCCTGGAGACTGTGTGATGAGCGAGACGATCAGCAGCGACGAAATCAAGGACACAATCACATTCGTCGATGACTACCAGACTCGGCTGAACGCCGGGACATATGAGGTCAGGGCCACGCTCACAGCGCCTGCGGCCCTCGAACCTGCCAAGGTCTCCACCTCCACGAAGGTGAAGCTCCATGTCGCAGGCCCGCGCTTCTTCCTGCCGCCGTCGGAGGTACATTCAGTCTTCCCGCCGGAAAACGGAGAGGGGGACTACAACAACGTGCTCCCGCACGTCGTGCTCAACCGGCGCACCCTGCCGTGGGAACGTCTTGTCGATAAGAAACGCGGCGATAAGAAACGCGACGATGCGCTGGAACAGATCCCATTCCTCGCCCTGCTCGTCTTCACGGAGGACGAGGAAGCCAACGGCGATGTGACGCCGCCCACCGTTATTTCGCTGGAAGAGCTCGGACAGAGTCTAGAGCCCGGCGAGAAGCCGACCGACAAGGTCAACGTGATCGACGTGAAGCGCAGCCTCCTTGAGCACATCATGCCAACGGGCGAAGAGCTGCGCCTGTTGGTTCACGGCCGGGAACGGATCCAAAACGGTAAGGACCACTGGCGCGCCGTCGTGATCGCCAACCGTCTGCCCGCATCCGGCAAGCGCAATATCGCCCATCTTGTCATGCTGGAGAACCGCTACGAACAAATCGAAAAGCCTCTCGAAAAGCCTCCGGCGTGGTGTTTCAAGTTCGCTTCGGACGCGGATGACCCGATCCGCTTGGTGTGCCTGAAAAGCTGGCAGTTCACCTGCTCGGCCGACAAACCCACGTTGCGCGGACGCCTGCTTGGCAAGGCGTTTACGTTCGAATCGCTCTGCGTGCCAAAGCGCGAGAAGGGTGGCGACTCCTTCGAGCAGCTCCGGTCAATGAGCTACGCTGCGCTGCCCTACCATCTGCGCTGGGGGGACCGAGCCCATACGCTCTACCACGGACCGCTCGTCGCGGCACCGGCGAAGACCGAGCCCTTGAAGACTGACGATGACAATATCCCCGCATCTGCTGACGGCCTCGTGCGCCTGCTCCAAGACCAACACATCTTCGACGTAAGCCTCGCGGCCGCCTGGCAGCTGGGACGCTTGCTGATGTTGCGTGACCAGAGTGTCGCCATGGAGTACTTCGGCTGGCGACGTCGCGACGCCCAGCTCCGTGCCAGGGAGGCCCACTGGGACGACGACGGGCACCTCCAGACGGCCGACGACCACCGGACCGGCTTGAGTGGGATGCCTGAAGCGGTCCGCCACTGGTGCGCAGAACGCCTGCAACTCCGCAGTCTTCCCTTCGAGTACCTCGTGCCGGACGCGCGAATGGTACCGGAGCACTCGCTGCGTATCTTCCGAATTCACGAGGGATGGATGGCGTGCCTGCTCAGCGGGGCGCTCGCACTGGGTCGAGCCGGAGACTTCGACAGGCACCTCGAAGCCGAATACCTATCGACTGTTTTCCCGGCCGAGTCTCGCGGTCGGACAGGCTTCCTGCTGCGTAGTCCGGCCGTCGACGAGCACCCCGACCTCGAGGTGGCCGCGTTCGGCGACGGCAGGTCGCCACTCAAAGAAGTGCGCCTCGAGCGCATTGGCCCCGGCCTCCTTCTCGGGCTCTACGAGGGCACGATCTCGAGGCTCCAGTTTTCACTCCCTCCGCTAGGCCTTCACTTCGGTCTCAAGGAAGCGGATGGTGGTTTTGCCAAGGATCTGAGGAGCGAGGATGGATCGGAGAACAAGCAGTCGATAGGTTCCATCGCCATGAGAACGCCAGATGGTGCCGGTCTCGGCGGTTCTGTTGTCGACGTGAGCGAGCTGAGTAGCGAAATGAAAAGAAGGCTGGGAAAAGATTTTGGAACAATGACCCCGGGTCGTTTCGCCTTCCAGATGTGCGAGGGGACGGAGATGGTCGAGTTTGACGTAGGTTGAAATTCACCTGAGACCATCGAACAGATCAGCTGGGTCAGTCGCGGTCACGCCTCGCTCGAGGTGCTCCTGAGTAGGCGACTCGGCCAGCGCGCCAAGATCTGGCGCGACGACAAACTGCAGGGCAATATCATGCGCTGGATAGTTCCTGGTTAACAAAATTGGAGGGAAGCATGAGCTATCATTTTCAAAATCTGGTCTTTGAAGGAGGTGGAGTCAAAGGCATTGCCTATGCCGGAGCCATGCAAGTGCTCGAGGAGAAAGGAATTCTGAGCACCATCAAACGGGTTGGGGGAACGTCCGCTGGCGCTATTAATGCCGTGTTAGTAGCCCTGGGGTACTCCAACAAGGACCAACTCACGATCCTCAACGCATTGGACTTTAACAATTTCATAGATGACGACTGGGGGATCGTTCGGGACAGTGCACGATTAGTCAAAGAGTACGGTTGGTATAAAGGAGATTTTTTTCATACGTGGCTCAGCGACTTGATCAAACGCAAACTCAAAAACTCCAATGCCACCTTTACCGATTTAAAAGACGCCGGGCTTCGGGATCTCTATTTGTACGGGACCAATCTCAGTACCCGCTTCGGGGAGATCTTTTCGTATGAACATACTCCTCATGAACGCATTGCCGATGCCGCACGCATTTCCATGTCCATTCCCCTGTTTTTTTCCGCCGTGCGCAATGCCCGCAATGATGTCTATGTGGATGGCGGCGTATTGTCCAACTATCCTATTCAGATGTTCGACCGCTTAAAATATATCGAACAGGACCACCAAGCGACGATGGCTGTTGCGACTGACTATTATCAAAAGGTGAATCGGCCCTTTCTAAAAAAACATCCTAACAGTAGCCCCTATACCCATAATCGACAGACCCTGGGGTTCCGGTTAGATTCCAAGCAACAAATCGCGGCCTTCCGTGATCGCCGGGAACCGGTGCACTACGAAGTGGACGACTTTTTTGATTACATCAAAGCCTTGGTCACTACCATCTTCGAAAGCCAAGGCAATCAACACCTCCACAGTGATGACTGGCAACGGACGGTGTATATCGATACTCTCGGGGTGGGCACCACGGATTTTGATATTTCCCAGAAACAGAAGGATGCGCTACGGAAATCGGGACGGAACGGCACCATAGCCTACTTTCAATGGTTCGATAATAGAGAGTGATCAGGGCAAGCGGGATCCTAACCATTGAGCGCCTCAGTGAATCTCAGGCAGGCCAGCACAAACATGAGGGTTTTTTGCATGAAGCCCCCACGCTGCCGAAAGAGATCGCTGGAGAGACCGCCGAGTCTCTCCACGCGGCCTTTCCAGGTTCAATAACACCGGAAATCCCTCAGCGCCGGTGGACGACATATACTGCTCCCCGGTAGCAGAGACTCGGAAAAAGCGCTGAAGCATCTACAAGAGGCGGCAGACAGGTTTCCGAAGCGAGTTGCCAATCGAATGTGGCTGGCCAAAGCGTTGGTTAAGGTGGGAAGGCACCAAGAGGCATGGATGCACATCAAGAGCATACAAGCGGAAGATTTCGAGGTTGGGAAAGATGTCAGCTCAAAGCACTGGGCCAATCTTTATACGCGCAAAGTCAAACATATCAACCAAGAGAACATCAAACAGTTCGCTCAGATGGAGAACGAGGACCCCTGTGGTGAAATACTCATACGCAAACCGTTAGAGGGTGGAATGAATGCAGTGCCGCTTCGCTTACCCATTGACGACGGTGATTGGGCTCTCTGCCCTCTCGGTAGTGCAGCGGAGGAGACCGAGTGTTGGGTCGGCGAACCTGTGGCGGCAATCCTTCGCACGTCAGGGGAATAACGCGGTCGCAGAGACCTTTTCTCTGCCTTGAAAATCTGATTGCTTCCTAAGTACTCGTTCTTTAGGCTTTCGTCGATCTTCTTGATACACGAACGAGCAAACACGACGAACGGAGATGACCGCTATGGTCTTCCCTTGGGAGAAGGCACACAAGGAGAAGATCTTCATCAACTATCGCCGTGATGACGCAGGAGGATTCGCGGGCCGGCTGTCGGATACGCTGGCCGACTACTTCGGGCGCGATCGAGTCTTTCGGGATGTCACAGACATCGACTACGGCCACGACTTCGAACAGGTGATCGATCAGAAGCGCTCAGAGTCGGGCGCGGTCGTGGTACTGATCGGCGACACGTGGACCTCGGTCACCGTTACTCGCCGTCTGGTCGCCGTTTAGTGTGCCTATTTCGACGACGGCAGAATAGTCGCGGCGGATCGGATGAACGATCCTGAGAGCGACGAATGTCGAGGAACACATCATCATGATCTATGAACGCCTGCGCGTATTCGTCAGCTCGAAGATGCAGGAGCTGGCGCCGGAACGCGCGGCTATAAAGGCCGCACTTGACGAGCTCAATATAGACGGGTGGGTGTTTGAGGAGGACGCCGGGGCGCGGGCACAGGCGATTCAGCAGAGCTACAAGGAAGAAATCGACAGCGCTGACCTGTACATCGGGCTCTTCTGGCGTGGCTATGGCGACTACACCATCGACGAATTCGATTACGCCGGCCAACGCAACAAAGACCGTCTGATTTACGAAAAGCGGGCGGGCATCGACGGACAGCGCGATCCGAAATTGCAAGCGTTTTTGGATCAAATCGGCAAGGTCGAGACGGGGCTCACCGCTCGGTGGTTCAACACGCCTGAAGAATTGCGAAAGGGCGTCAAACACGATGCCGCGCGTTGGCAGACCCAAAAGATCCGGGAGCTGCGAGCGCTCAACGTCAGTTATCAACCTAGCCCTCTCGACACAGGCGAACAGCGCGATTTGAAGATCCTGCTCGGCAAGGTCAAGCACTTTTGGGTTGAAGGAGTGCTGGAACAAACGATCCGACGTGCCGGCCTGCTGGAGCTCGGCAAAGACACGCAGCCGCAGGCGGTGGAAAATCCCTGGGAGGCCGTGCTCGAGCTCCCCTTCGAAGGCACCCGGGCCGTCGCTCCGGGAAAGAGCATATCCGATGTCTTTGACGACGTGGAGCGCTCCGTCCTCATTCTTGGTCAGCCGGGTTCTGGCAAGACGACGACCCTACTCACGCTGGTTCGCGAACTTGTGGCACGTGCCGAAAGACAGCCCGCCCACCCCATTCCGGTGGTGTTCCACCTGACCTCATGGGTCGACCCGAAGCAGTCGTTGGACACCTGGTTGGTGGATGAACTGAGCGACAAGTATCAGATCCCCAAGAAAATCGGCAAAGAGTGGCTTGAGCACCAGCGGCTGCTCCTGCTCCTGGACGGTTTGGATGAGGTCAAGGGTGACCATCGGGCGGCGTGCGTTGAAGGCATCAACCGGTTTGGCAAGGAGACCGGGCTACCCGGCCTGGTCGTGTGCTGCCGCCTGGAACAGTACGAAGAGTTGCCGGTGAAATTGACGCTGAACGGGGCCATTTGCCTGCGGCCGCTGACCGACGCGCAAATCGACGCCTACGTCGAGCAAGCGGGTGCCGAGCTGGCCGGTCTGCGAACCGCCTTGCGACAAGATAGTGTCCTCCAGGAACTCGCCCGCTCCCCACTGATGCTCAACCTGATGTGCCTCGCCTATCGGGGCTACGGGGCGGAGAATCTGGCAGGGCGCGAGACTCCCGAGAATAGGACCAAGCATCTCTTCACAACCTACATCGACCTGATGTTTAAAAAACGGGGGAAGGCCGCGCTTGCCTATCCAAGGCAGCGGACCCTCGGCTGGCTATCCTGGATCGCCAGGAAATTGTCAGAACGTAACCAGGCCATGTTTCTGATCGAAGACCTGCAACCCAGCTGGCTGTCAAACCGCATCCAGCGCTGGATGTACCTCGCGGGGTTCAGCCTCGTGGTGGGTATTCTGTTGGGCTTCGTAAACATTGCATATTACGGAGCTGGTTCCTACACCGCTCCCCTAGAAGCGGACCACCTTCTCTATCCTTGGGAAATAACCGTATGGTTATAGCTAAGCCTTTATTTACTGATAGTGGTCGAGGTGGATTTGTGGGATCATATGGGCATGCGATGCTCATCAGATTTGCGCCAACGGGTGGTGGATTTTGTTCGAGGTGGTGGCAGCAAGGCC
>JAOUHJ010000119.1 GCA_029865225.1 Nitrospira sp. | reverse complement strand
GGCCTTGCTGCCTCCACCACGAACAAACTCCACGACCCGTTGGCGCAAATCTGGTGAGCATCTCATACCCCCATGATCGCCAAAGTCCACCACCAATGTCCATCAGTAATTAAGGGCTTGGCTATAGGAGTTGGAATATGTGCATGAGTCTCGCAAGTTACTGTAATACATAGACAAACAACCTTGTCTCTCCATACCTCATATGTTAGAGTGCCGCGTTCATTTCCTTTTCTAGTAAGGGTGCAGGAGAAGCCTTGTGTCGCAAGGTGTTGTACGAGAGAAGGTCGCGACCGCCTTGCTTGGCGCGCTCGACGAAGCGAAGCAAAAGGGACAGTTGAAAGCGACCGCTTGGCCGGCGCTGACCCTCGATGCTCCCAAACGGCCGGAATGGGGTGACTTGGCGTCGACGGTAGCCATGTCATTGGCATCGTCCGAACAGAAGACGCCCCATGATATCGCGCAGATCATCGTGGAAAATCTTTTACAACGGGATCAGCTTTTTGATCGGGTAGAAGTCGTCCGACCAGGTTTCCTGAACCTGACCATCAAGCCTGCCCTCTGGCAGGAAGTGCTTCGTGAAGTGGAACAGCAGGGGACCCGGTATGGGCACGCTAATATCGGAACTGGCCATCGAGTGTTGATTGAATATGTCAGCGCCAACCCGACCGGTCCGTTGCATGTCGGCCACGGGAGAGGTGCGGCGGTCGGACAGGCCGTGATCCGATTGCTGAGAGCGATCGGCTATGACGTCGTGGGCGAGTATTACATCAACGATGCCGGACGGCAGATGAAACTGTTGGGTGCATCCGTCTATGCTCGTTACCGCCAGTTGTCCGGAGAGACCATCCAGTTTCCAGAGGATGGCTATCACGGTACCTATATCACCGAGGTCGCTCAACGGATTAAGGAACAGCTGGATCAAGTTGCGGTTGACCTGACTCCTGATGATCTCGAAGCCCGCTGCAGGACGCTTGCGTATCAAGAGCTCATCGGACTCATTCGTGATGATCTAACGGTATTTGGAATTGAGATTCAATCCTGGTTCAGCGAGGCCTCGCTCCTGGAGTCGAAGGCCGTTGAGCGGGCTCTTGATGAACTCAAGGCTCGTGACCTCTTGTTTGAACAGGACGGCGCATGGTGGTTTCGGTCATCGAAGTATGGTGATGAGAAAGACAGGGTTGTCAGGAAACAGGACGGGCAATTGACATATTTGGCGTCCGATATTGCGTATCACCATGACAAGCTGCGCCGCGGATACGATCTGTTGATCGACGTGTTGGGTGCTGATCATCACGGGTACATTCATCGCATGGAAGCGGTCATACAAGCCTATGGACATCCGAAAGAGCGCCTCCAAGTGGTACTGGTCCAGTTGGTCAAGCTCTTGAGGGGTGGAGCCGAAGTGAAGATGTCCAAGCGGACCGGCGAATTCATTACGATGCGGGAAGTCATCGATGAAGTTGGGGCCGACGCCGCGAAGTTCTATTTTCTAATGCGCGACTCCAAGACTCATTTGGAATTCGACCTAGAGTTGGCCAAGCAGCGGTCCGCGGATAATCCCGTGTACTATGTTCAGTATGCGCATGCCAGAATATGTAGTCTCTGGCGTGTGGCTTCCGAACGAGGTATTGCTCGCCCAATTGCAAGTGCGACGGATCTCACGGTCTTAACGGATCCCGATGAATTGGGGTTGATCAAGAAACTGTCCGCTTACCCTGAAGTTATTCGAGCCAGCGCGTTGGCGTTTGAGCCGCATCGTGTGACCTATTACCTCCAACAATTGGCAGCGCAGCTGCATACGTTTTATAACAAGCATCGGGTATTGCCCCCTATGACCGATCAAGAGCGTGACGAATCAGCGTCTTCTGAAATCCTCTCGCCTCAACGGACTGCAGCCAGGCTCGTGCTGATGGGATCTGTTCAGCAGGTCCTGAGGAATGGGCTCGATGTACTTGGTATTTCAGCACCTGAGCACATGTAGTCAATGAGATGCTACGCGAGATGACACGCTATCACGTTGACCAGCCGGATCCGCATTGCAAGGGCCGTGTCGGGTTGCTGACGACCGGTCATGCGAAGATCGACACTCCGACCTTCATGCCGGTAGGATCCTTGGGGCCTGTGAAGGGACTCGAGTCGGATGAGCTCCAGCAGTTGGGGTTTCATCTCATCCTCAACAATGCGTATCATCTGTTCTTGCGACCCGGGCACAAGGTCGTGGCTGACATGGGAGGGCTCCATGCCTTTACCGGGTGGCCGGGGGCCATCCTGACGGATAGTGGGGGGTTCCAAATCTTCAGTTTGGCAAAATTGTGCGAGATTACGGATGATGGCGTCACCTTTCAGTCGCACATCGATGGGTCGACCCATTTCATTACGCCTGAAAGAGCGATAGAGATTCAGGAGTCGTTAGGGGCCGATATCATCATGGTGTTGGATCAGTGTGTCGCATTGCCGGCTGACCGAGCCATGATTCAAGACAGCGTGCGGCGCACCAGGCTCTGGGCCGAGCGTTGTCAATCAGTGCGACGCAGGACCGATCAGGCACTATTCGGCATCGTCCAAGGAGGATTGGAAGCTGATTTTCGTGTTGCCTCAGCAAGGGAGCTCGTGGCATTAGGGTTCGAGGGCTACGCAATCGGTGGACTGTCGGTCGGAGAAGGGAAAGCTGACATGTACGCGATGCTCGATATCACGGTTCCTGAGTTGCCGGAGAAGAAGCCTCGGTACCTCATGGGCGTCGGGCTTCCTGAAGATCTAGTCGAAGGGGTCGCCCGTGGGATCGATCTGTTCGATTGTGTCGTCCCGTCACGTCACGGAAGAACAGGCTCGTTGTTTACGGCATCGGGTCGAGTGGTCATCAAACAGGCACAGTACGCCCATGATGAACGACCGATCGACGCTGAGTGTGGCTGCCCTGTCTGTCGTCGGTACTCACGATCTTATTTGCACCACTTGTTCCTGGTCAAAGAAATGCTGGGAGTTCGGCTGAATACGATCCACAACCTTTGGTATTTTTCTGACTTGATGCGCCAGATACGGGAAGCCTTAGCGGAGAGAAGGTTTACGGCATTCCGCGAGACGTTTTACCGCAATCGTGAACGACAGGCAAATCGGCCTGCTTCCTCGGAGGGCGAGCCGGAGCGGCATGAGGAATGTCATAGCAGCTTTCACACATAGAAGGGGACTTGTTCGATGTTGATGGAATCAATTGCATGGGCACAAGGGACGGGTGGAGGTGGCTCAGCTGCCGGTGGAGGGGCAGGGGGAGTCCTATCGCTGGTTCCGTTCCTTTTAATCTTTATCATTTTCTACTTTCTGCTGATCAGGCCGCAGCAGCAAAAGCAAAAGCAACAACGGGCCTTGCTGGATGCGTTGAAGAAGGGTGACAAAGTCATAACGACCTCGGGGATCTGGGGTACGATCACGAATCTTGGGAAGGAAACGGTCACCCTTCAAATCGCTGACAACACCAAGGTCAAGATGCAGCGCGACAATATCTCGCGACTGCGCGGAGAAGACGACGAGAAAGACTAAGGATCTGTCGGCCACACGGGACAAGAGGTTGCAGACGAGATGAAAAAAGTAGGCGGGCGCTTGTGGTTGTTGACGTTGGTGATTGTTGCATCGGTGGTCTCTTTTCTGCCGTCCTATCCACCGGCCTATCACGCGATGCCGAGTTGGTTGAGAGAGCTATTGCCGAATAAGGGCATCACGCTGGGACTCGATTTGCAGGGCGGCATTCATATGGTGTTGGAGGTGGATGAGGACCGTGCTGTGGAGATTGCGGTCGACCGTTCTGTGACGGCTCTCCAGGACCTTATCGCCGAAAAAGGCCTTGCCATTGAATCGACGAAGAGAACGGCTCACGACCAAATCACTATTCTGGCGAAGGATGCCGACGCGAATACGGCGGTCAAGAAGTTGGTTGATAACTTCCCCATCTTTGTTGAGAGGGACTCAGCGGGGTCGACCACGACTACGATCTGGGATTTGCACGAAGCGGAAACAAAACGGATCAAAGATTCGGCGATCAACCAAGCACTGGAAACCATTCGTAACCGGATCGATCAATTCGGCGTCACCGAGCCTATCGTACAGCGACAGGGGTTGAAGCAGATCGTCGTCCAGCTGCCGGGTGTGAAAGACCCAAAGCGTGCTAAAGATCTCATTAAGGAAACGGCGTTGCTTGAATTCAAAATGCTGGACGAAGATATCCGACTCGATCTGCCCGCGCGCGTGATGAAGGACAAGGAGGCTGAGGTGCTTCAGGAGTTTGCGAGCAAACTACCTGAGGAAGACCAAATCCTGTTCGAGCGGGTGATCGATAAGGATACCGGCGTCGAGTTTCGCATGCCGTATGTCGTGAAAAAACGGGTGATGCTGACGGGCGACGTGTTGAGCGATGCACGGGTGGCTATCGGCCAGTTCAACGATCCCTATGTATCCATCACGTTCGATTCAAAGGGTGGTCAGGAATTCGAACGGATTACCGGGGAGAACGTCAAGAAACGCATGGCGGTCGTCCTTGATAGCACGATCTATTCAGCACCGGTCATCCAGGAACGCATTTCTGGGGGGCGAGCCCAGATTACCGGGACGTTCACCACACAGGAGGCCAACGATTTGGCGATTGTGCTCCGGGCCGGTGCCCTGCCGGCGCCGCTCAAGATCGTGCAAGATCTTACGGTCGGTCCCTCGCTTGGGCAGGATTCCATCGATAAGGGCGTCCGGGCAACATTGATTGCAGGGATCCTGGTGGTCGTGTTTATGGTGGTCTACTACCGCTTGTCCGGGCTGATCGCGGACTTTGCGTTGATCCTGAATCTCGTGTGCCTGATGGGGGCCTTGTCTGCGTTGACTGCGACATTGACCCTCCCTGGCATCGCGGGCATCGTGTTGACGATTGGGATGGGTGTGGATTCGAACGTGCTGATTTTTGAGCGTATCCGTGAGGAACTTCGGGGTGGGAAAGCCGCACGATCGGCGATCGATGCAGGGTATGACAAGGCATTACTGACGATCATCGACTCACACGTGACTACGTTGATCACGGGGGTCGCCCTGTTTCTATTCGGGACCGGCCCGATCAAGGGATTTGCGGTGACGTTGTGTCTCGGTATTGCGATCAATCTGTTCACCGCGTTGGTCGGTACGAAAGTCATCTTTGATCTGTTGCACAAGAAGCAAAAAGTAGAAGCGTTGAGCATTTAGTGATGGCTTCCTCGACGATAGGTGTACAGGGGGAGACGAAGGGCCAGCCAAAGGGAGCGCGTATGTTAGAGATTCTCGGGAAGACCAACATTGACTTCATGGGCAAACGCAAGTTCGCATTTCTCTTTTCAGGAGTGATGGTCTTGCTCGGCCTCATTGCCCTTGTCCAGATTGGATGGGGGTCAGCAAATCTGGGCATCGATTTCGCCGGTGGGACGGCTGTTCAACTGAAGTTCGAGGAACCGATCAGAATCGATGAAGCTCGTAAGGCCTTAGAAGCCAATGGGTTGGGCAACGCGGACTTACAGGAATTTGGACAGGACAATAAATTGCTCATCCGTGTGAAGGCTTCAACGACGATCGAGGAGAAAATCGCGGAACGCGTGGTGGAGATCTTCGGTAAGGAGTTCCCCAGTCACAAATTCGTGGTGGACTCAACGACCGAGATCGGTCCGACCATCGGCAAAAAACTTCAAGAAGACGCGCTTGTGGCCATCGTCATCTCTTTTGCCGGCATTATTATGTACATTGCGGCGCGATTTGAACTCCGGTTCGGCGTGGCTGCCGCATTGGCCACATTTCATGACGTCTTGGCTGTGGTCGGGGCCTTCTACATATTGGATAAGGAAATCACGCTCCTGATCGTCACGGCACTCTTGACGCTTGCAGGCTACTCGTTGACGGACACGGTCGTTGTCTTTGACCGGATCAGAGAGAATCTCAAGTCGCGCCGACGCGAGAGCGAAGAAGCCACAATCAATACGGCCGTTAATCAGGTCCTGAGTCGCACGATCGTGACGAGCTTGACGGTTGTGCTCGTCCTTATTCCACTGACCCTGACGGGAGGAGAAGTTCTGCACGATTTCTCATTGGCGCTGCTCTGGGGCGTCATCTTCGGCACTTACTCATCCGTCTTCGTCGCCAGCCCTCTCTTATTGTTGTGGCCCGGCGCGCAGGGCCGACTCTTGAAACGCCGCTGAGTGAATGGTGGAATAGAGGCTCAGGTGTCGCGTAAGTCTGGTGTGTCGTCGTTGTTGAGTTGAGTGGTGCGGTGGATGCAATCTGAAACGCCGACACAAGGCTGACAAAGAAAAACCTCGATAGGGCCGACGGATCTCTTCCTGGTGCAGATATGATACCCTGGAGCCGGTCTTACAGTCTCCAGCAGAAGATCATCGCAGCAATTGTGATGGTCGGTCTCCTGCCACTCGTCCTCCTTTTGGTTCTGATCTATGTAGAAGAACGCCGTGCCTTACGTGAGTCCACGGGGGCAAATTTCAAGGAGGCGGCTGTCGAAGCGGCTCGTCGGATCGAATCGCACGTGAGCCGAAGTATCAATGAGGCCCAGCAGCTCGCGACCACGCCATTTCTCCGCACCGCCGTTTCGGAAGCCAACCGCACCTACGAAGGGAAAGATGAGCGGAGCATTTCGGAGATGATCCACGATTGGCAGCAGCGCTGGAAACAACGCGATAAGCGCAGTGAGTTTCCGATTTTCGTCAACCAAATCGTCACCAATTACTTGATTCGGTGGCACGAGATTCGAAAGTCGGATTATGTGGGGATCTTGATCACTGACGCACGGGGAGCCTTGGTCGTCAGTTCCATCCCACAGGTGGAATATTCCTATGCAAAAACCGCGTGGTGGCAAGCGGTGGTGAAGGTGGGTAGTCAGCAACCATATGTGAGCGACATCGCATTCGATCCGGCCTTTGGGACTCACGTCGTCGTTGTGGCGGCACCGATTCTTGATGAGCAACGTCACGGCGTGATCGGGGCTGTGACCATTCTGCTTCGGCGCGACACGCTGTTTCAGTCCATTACGGAAGGATCGTTCGGTACCACGGGTCATGCCATTCTATTCGCTTCGGATGGCGGAGCGCTGATTTGTCCAGTTCTTGGAGCTGAAGCCCATTCCGTCGATGCCAAGCTACTCACCGCACTGGAGGCAGTGAAGCCGGGATGGATGGTGGTGGACGACGATTCACACGGTCATGAGCAAGCGCTGGTTGGGCATGCTCCGGTGCGTTTCGCGGATCGTCTTGCGAACGGCAGTCTAGGCGAAAAACGGTGGATCACCGTCGTGCGTCAGGATCCAACGGAAACCTTTGCCCCGCTGGATGAGTTGCTGGTCAAGATGGTGGTGTTTGGTGTGGCGGTGTTGATCGGGCTTGGAGCGATCGGAATCCTCGCTGCTCGCCGGATCGCCAACCCCATTCGGTTGCTCCAGGATGGGGTACAGCAGATCGGAAGCGGTCGTTTGGAACAGCGACTCGACTTACGAACCGGAGATGAGATCGAGCGGCTGGCCGGTGCCTTCAATCACATGGCTGCCAACCTTCAACGTTCATTTGGCCAGTTGGAACAACGGGTGATAGAGGTTCGGCAGTTGGAGGAGAAATATCGGGATCTCATCGAACATGCTCCCATCATGATTTGCCAACTGGATCGAGGCGGTCGACTCGTTCATGTCAATAAAACCGGTCTCGACAAACTTGGATATGCGCATGATGAAATCTTGGGCATGCAACTCTGGAACCTCGTTCCTGACGGACAAGAATCGAAGGTGCTGCACTATCTTGAACAGCTCGTCAGACGCGGACAAAGCTCGATTGAAACGGTGTTGCTGGCGAAGGATGGCCGTCAGATCGATGTAGAGATTCATGCGACGGCACTGATCGATCATGATCGAGGGGGGTTGGTACATTCGCGTGCTTTCGTCCGGGACGTGACCGAACGGCGTCGCTTAGAACAGGAGTTGCAGCGATACACCGAAGGGTTGGAACAGGCGATTTCTGAACGAACCAAGGAGCTGACTGCGTCCCAGGCGCGGTACAAGGCCTTGTTCGATTTTGTGGCCGATTCCGTGTTCATGGTGAAGCCAACCGGGACGGTAGTCGCCGTGAATCAGCGGGAAGCGCAAGTGCTGGGCTATGTCGAATCGGATATTATCGGGAGCAATATCCTTGAGATCCTTCCTAAGGAGTACCATCAGACTTTTACCGGGTGGTTGTCTGATGTTATCTCGCAGGAGGGACAGGTTCCTACGCAGGAAATCGCAGTGTACCACCAGGATCGGCACGAGATGGCTGTAGAAATGGACTTGATTCGGGTGAGTGAAACCGATCCATTGCTCGTCATGGTGCAACTGCGCGATATTACTGATCGGAAAAAGCTTCAACACCAGTTGCAATCGTACCGCGAAGATCTCGAATTGAAAGTGAGGGAACGCACGAGAGAAATCGAAGAGACCAAACAGTATCTGGAAAATCTGCTTGAGAATGCCAATGACGTCATCTATATCCTCGATCTGGACCAACACTTTACTTACGTCAATAGCAAGGTCAATGCGTGGGGCTATCGCAAAGATGACTTAGTCGGGCGCCCGTATCTCTCCCTCCTGTCTCGGCGTCATCGGGGACGCCGACTGAAGAACACCTTGGACATCGGTGCGAAGCAGGTCTATGAAGTCGAGGTCGTGACACGACTTGGAGAACCGCGTACCGTGATGGTCAGCGTGTCTCCTCTGCACGGGGTCGAGGGGGAGATTCTCGGGGTGCTTGGCATCGCACGTGATATGACGGAGACAAAAAAGCTGGAACGACAAATCCGAAATGCGGAAAAACTGGCGTCCATCGGGAAACTCGCCGCGGGTGTGGCGCATGAAATCAATAATCCTCTCGGAGGGATCTTGAATTGTCTCTATAACCTTCGGAAGGGAACGCTGACGGCGGCGCGCCAAGAGGAGTATTGGGCTTCGATGGAATATGGAGTCCGGCGTGTTCAGAAGATCGTTCGGCAATTGCTCGATTTTTCACAGCAGCATGAGCCGGAGTTCAGCCCGGCCGATATCAATCGTATCGTGGAGCAGGTGCTGGTGCTGACGACCCATCTCTTTGCTCCCAATCAAATCCACTTGGAGGCGTTTCCCGGTCACGAGTTACCGAGTGTCATGGTTGATCGGCATATGATCGAACAGGTCTTGATGAACCTTATTTTGAACGCCGTACAGGCGATGAAAAATGGGGGAACCTTGACGATCAGGACCTCCGTGGTCGAGGGAGTGTGCCATGTGGATGTGACGGACACCGGGTCGGGGATTCCTGCGTCCATCCTCCCGCGTGTCTTTGATCCGTTTTTTACGACCAAAGGAGAGGGGGAGGGGACGGGGCTTGGGTTATCGGTCAATCTCGGTATTGCGGAGCGCCATGGCGGAAAAATCCTGGTGGAGAGTGAGGTCGGCAAAGGAACGACGTTCACACTCTGCTTGCCGGTGTCTCGGGTGCGCTCCCTTGCGGAGAGGGAAGTATGAAGGGGCTGAATCTTTTACTGGTGGATGATGAGCCGTTGATGCGTCTCTCAATGCTGGATGCATTGGAGGATGTCGGCTGCAACGTCCAGGCCGTATCGACAGGTACTGAAGGGATTGAAGCGCTTCGCGCGAAAGCGTTTGATTTGGTCATTACCGACCTTCGGTTGCCGGGCGCAGATGGGTTGGCGGTCCTCAAGACGGCTAAAGAAAAGGATCCGCTGACGGAGGTGCTCGTCATCACCGCCCATGGCTCTGTGGAAACAGCCGTAGGGGCCATGAAGCTGGGTGCCTTCGATTACGTCACGAAACCCTTTCAGATGGATGAATTGCTGTTGATCGTCGAACGGGTCGGTGCGGTGATTGCCTTGCGCCGAGAGAATCAGGATCTCAAGCGTCAACTCGAAGACAAATTTTGCTTCAATGGCATCTTAGGGGCGAACAGCCACATGCGGGCCGTGCTCGAAAAAATTAAGTTGGTCGCTGAGACCGACTCGACGGTGCTGATCGTCGGTGAAAGCGGAACCGGTAAGGAACTCGTGGCGAACGCGTTGCATCAGAACAGCTTTCGGCGGGGGGCTCCGTTGATCAAAGTGAGCTGTGCAGCCTTGCCGGAGTCGCTGCTGGAGGCCGAACTGTTCGGCCATGAGAAGGGTGCGTTCACAGGCGCACTACGTCAACGGCGAGGCCGTTTCGAAATGGCCAACCGAGGCACTCTGTTCCTTGATGAGATCGGCGAAATCTCGCCGGTCGTGCAAGTGAAACTCTTGCGCGTCCTTCAGGAACGGACGTTTGAACGGGTCGGGAGCAATGAGACGATTGAAGCGGATGTCAGACTTGTGTGCGCCACGCAAAAGGATCTGCGCAAAGAAGTAGCGCAGGGTCGGTTCCGAGAAGACCTCTTTTATCGCCTCAACGTCGTGCCGATCGTGGTTCCACCGCTCCGGCAACGGCAGGAAGACATCATGGTCATCGCCCAACATGTCCTGGAAACGTGCTCGGAGAAGCTGAACAAACCGTTGCGCGGGTTCTCTCAGCCGGCTCGTGAATTGTTGCTTCGCTATTCCTACCCTGGAAATGTGCGGGAGCTCGAGAACATGGTCGAACGAGCCGTGGCGCTGAGTCGGGACCAAGCGACCGTGCAACCGGCAGATCTGTGTGGTTTCCAATCCTGTCCCTATCTGGGTGGGACGCCGCAGGAATCCTGCGGTTTTTGCAGCGAAGGTTTAACCGGAGGGCCAAAGAAAAGGGATACGGCTCTCACCTCGCTGGCCGCGGCGCGAGAAGGATTCGAGAAGGACTATATCCTCTCGGTGTTGGAGCGAGTGGAAGGAAGTCGTACGACCGCATCGAAGGTCTTGGGGTTGTCCAGAAAGGCTCTCTGGGAGAAGTGCAAACGCTACGGAATTCCATCGGCACACAGTGACGGCGAAGAGGAGACCTAGTGCTTAGTTGCATAAGTAATCGATAAGGCGTACCGTCTTGGGCAAGGAGGCCGACCATGTCCAAGACGTCGCACAGGTTGCAGTGTTCCGAGCCAGACCGGAAGACGCTGGAGGAGTGGGC
>JAOUHJ010000118.1 GCA_029865225.1 Nitrospira sp. | reverse complement strand
ACTGAACATGCTGCATGATGCGTTCACGTTGGGTCTCCTTCGGTTGGGTGCAGGTGGGTTTGGCGATTCACTGGCACCCTACACCGTTGGATGACCCAACGTCTAAGCTGTTTTGGACAAGAGTGCTACCGACCCAATAGTCCGGTTTCCGGTGTTGGTGGGCTACCGCGATGACAAGAATATGGTCTTCTTCTACAGAATACATCAACTTATATGGAAACTTGTGCAGGAGACACTTCCTGACTTCACCCCGCTCTATGGTCCACGCTTTAGGATATTCGGCGACTCGTAATGCGGTTTTCCTCACTTCTTCTTTGAATCTACGCCCGAGCCCTACATATTCGAGCTCATAAAAACGGACAGCATCTTCCAGTTCTCGCGTCGCTATTCTGGTGAATACGACGCGCATTACGCTTCCTTGAATATTTCCTCCATCGGAATGCCTTTAAGCGTTCCATCCCGATAGGCCTTGAGTCTTGTTTCCGCTTCTTCCGCCCATATTTCATCGAGCTTCTTATCCGGCTCATCCAGGCTCTTTATCAGACCCTCAACCAAGGTGAACCGTTCGTCTGGTTTCAGTTTCATTGCCTCGGCTAATAGATCTTTCATGCTCATTGTGTTTCCCTCCGATTTTCATGAAGCATAACACTGTTTAAGCCGATCCGCATAGGAGTCGGATCTGCCTGTTCCTGTCCTTATAACACGCCGCTACCGCTTTCAAACAATGCGACATGACCGCTCCCGTCTCAATAAACAAACTGCGGCAGCACGACTACTTGTTACGGGGCTTTTGCGGACGGGACTAGAACAGCCCTGCGATCCCGGTGGCGAGTTCTTCTTGCGCGATCGGAGTGCCTTCTGGAATGTCGGAACTTTCTTGGCGCACGTGACCGATCAGATCATGGTTCACATGCTGGGTAACCGATGATCGTCTCAGTGTCATTATACCTGACCAAGGTTGACCAGCCTGAAAAAACGACTCCATCTCAACCCTCGGTGAGGGAACCAACAGAACTACATGCTGGTCCCTGTACGCGTGGCTTCCACGAACTGCTCGCTCGATTCGTCGAGCGCGCGTCCGCGGCGGCCCTTGGCTGGAAGAATGAAGAGCTGCTTCGCGTCGAGATTTTTCATTTCTTGTGGCGCTGACGGAAGCGTCATTTCGTAGGTCGGTTGGCGCTGATGATCGGCGATTTGCAGTTTGGGATTGTAGACGCTGTTAAACTTCCACAGCATTTTGACGAAGTTGGTTTGCCCCTTCATCAAATGTCCTGCCGCAATCTTGGCCGTCCCCTTGAGGGCCGCCCACCCGAGGTGTTTTTTATTCAGCACTTGCTGCGTCTTGACCAGTTCTTCATAAAACTCGGGTAGCGGAAGCTTGGTCGGCAACACGGCATGTTGGATGTCGAACAGGCGATAATCTCGTGTCTGAAACTTTCTCGACTCAGTGTGCCAGCTTTCGGTGCCAGGATAGGGCGTGTTGACGCTGATGTTCACAATCTCCGGAATCTCCAAGCACCACTGCCGCACGACTTCGAACCGTTGGCGGTCCCAATCCGGATCGGCAATCAGATTGATGGCGACGGTAATCCCAAGAGACCTGGCAAACTCCAGCGCCTCAAAGTTTCTCCCCAAGGAAATGCGCTTGCGATGCATCTTGAGGCCTTCTTCATCGATCGCCTCGACACCCAAGAACATGTACTGGAGTCCCAGTTTCTTCCAGAACTGAAACACTTCCTTATTCCGCAGCAAGACATCGCCACGGGTTTCCATGTAATACTGTTTCTTGATCCCGCGACGCGCGACGGCTTCGCCGATCTCCATGCCCTGCTTACCTTGGATGAACGCGACATCGTCCACCAGGAAGATGCCCGGCTCTTGTACCTGTTCCAAGTCCTCCACAGCCTTTTCTGCGCTGACCGTCCGATAGCTGCGGCCATAAAACGTCCAGGCGCTGCAGAACGAACAATCCCACGGACAGCCTCGCGCGAACTCGACCGAGGCACAAGGATCGAGCACCCCGATGAAATACTTGTGGCGGTTGCGGAGCAGATCACGCGCAGGACGGACATCGTCCAGGTTTTCGATAAATTGGGCCGGAGGGCCTTCTCCATCAAGGGTCACGACACCGGGAACTTTCGTGATGGATTTTCGGTCCTGCTCGACGGCATCCAAGAGCTTGGGAGCTGCCACTTCCCCTTCGCCCTTGAGCACGCAATCGATGGCTCCGTTGCCATGTTCCAAAAACTCTTTGGCCACGAATGACGCACTATGCCCGCCAATGAATACAAAACTGTTCGGGAGTTCTTGCTTGGTCAGTTTGGCTAGATCGACAATCTCCGGAACATTGGCGAGGTAGTTGCATCCGAACGCCACGGCATCAGGTTTCCAACTCCGCAGGAGGGCCTCATAATCTTTCCAGGTATCCGCCTGCAGATCGATTAAACGCACCTCATGCCCTGCCTGACGGCAGGCTTGAGCCACCATCTCGAGACCGAGCGGCTCCAAACGGAGGTAGATCTTGGTATACATGAGCGGACCGGGATGGACTGCGAGGAACTTCATGGCCCAAAACCTCCTCGTCTATGGCACGCTGGGCTGGAACGACTTTGTTGGTTTCGAATACGAACGGTACACCCAGCCCACTGGGTTAATACTGATATGACAATCGGTGCAGTGACGGATTCTGCCAGAATGGAGCTTTCGGTGCAACCTTTAAGTGCGCAAGACTAAAGATGATTCGTGTACGCTCTGCTCGGACCTTCTGGATTTTCTTTGACTCACCGCTTACCATACGACTATGTTGCCTCCGGAACGGACGGCGCGTCAGCGCATCATGGAACTCCTGACCGATACCCCAAGGACCACTGAACAACTAGCGCGGATGCTCGGGCTCCCAGCACGACAGGTGGAGGAACACTTGGTCCATGTGGTAAAAACGGTGGCGCGAGACCGTTCACGCCGGTTTATACGTGACCCTTCTATTTGCTTAGAGTGTGGATTCATGTTTCGGGACCGCACCAGGTTGACGCGACCGAGTCGTTGTCCGCACTGTCGGCAAGAAGGGATTTCTTCACCTCGCTATTACATCGCCACAGACAGATCTACTCACGACGATAGCGACAAGCCAGGACGGAAAGAGGCCGGGAAAGGACCATCATCATGAAGACAGCACGACTCCTACTGTTTGCCCTGTGTTTGGTATTCGTAGGCTGCTCTGAACAGAAAGCGACGGAATTGTTCGAGACCGCCGCTTTCGAGGAAAACCAAGGGAACTTACCGCATGCAAAGCAGCTCTACGAAGAGCTGGTGAATCTGTACCCATCCACGAAAGTGGCTGAAATTGCCAAGGCCCGGCTGGAAGACTTGAACAGCAGGAAAGATCCCTAACCAATTGGGCATCCCGATATTCTCTTTGCAATCCAGATAGTTACAGTCGTCCTACCTTTGCTGCGCAGTCACCCTCCTTCGGTATGATGTCGAATCCTTTCCGTTCGACTAGGGTTGAACTGAGGATGCGATCCGAGACCACATCATACAAACAAACCAGGAGAGAGTCTGATGAAAACGTACGCTGTTCGCAAGAAACCACGAACTCCCGTTCAATGCCAGTTCTGCTACTTCGGCGACGGGACACTGACTAATGGGATCGTCTGGGACCTTTCAGATACGGGCTGGCGCGCCACAGGGCAGCGCCCTGTGCGCGTCGGGACTGAAACGACGGTCTACATCACGCTACAGAATGGCACCAAGTCTTATAATGTTCTTATCGACGCCGCCATTGTACGTTGGGCCAATGGTCGTGAGGCAGGATGGGAGATCGTCAGAATGGACGAAGCAAACCGCACTCGGCTATTGGATTTCGTGGAACACTTCAAGCCCCTGGAGCGTACCTCGGAAGCCATGGGGCGAACACATTGGTGAGACATCCCGAGATGCTGATAGCTACGACCGAGACGATGCCTCAGACCGTGTTCGAGGAAACCACGGAAAAAATTCATTGGTTGTAGCCTGATAGGCCTTATATTCCTCATATCGGCTTGTACGGGCTTGTTCTTCTGTCCGTGGAATACCCGTCACATAGGCTAGCGCGATCCAGATCCCGATTGGTCCGACCCAGGTGTAAATCCAACCAGATGCTCCCAACGTCATCACAACATAGGAGCACCAATGCAGCCATTCAAAAAAATAGTTCGGATGACGTGAGTACTTCCAGAGCCCTTCGCGGAGCACTCGACCCTGATTGCGCGGATCGGCACGGAAGTGCGCAAGTTGCCGATCTGCCTTCGCTTCACCGGCAACGGCTATGCCCCAGATCAGCAGCCCGAGCATCTCAACCAGCGACGACGGAAGCCGGGGATTCCACAGCACCACCAAAAACGGAAGTGAGAAGGCTGCGACCGCTGCGGCTTGTAGTTGGAAGTACGCGAACATATTGACCTGTTCGGATGCTCCCCATTTTTTCCGCAGGCGCTTGTAGCGCGCATCCTCCTCTTTCCCGATGACACGATCGTAGAGAATGTAATGCCCTAAGCGACCGGCATAGAGCGTGACCAGCATGACCGTGAGGAAGATCCGTTCGGTGTTCACAGGCGCCTGCGTGGCATACCAGAGGACGGATCCAATGAGCCCCGCACACCATCCCACGTCCCCGACTGCGGCGTTTTGGATACGCCGTTGCACCACCCACAGCCCCACCATGACACCAGCCATGACCAAATACGCGGTCATGACAAGGGGCAATGGATCGGCTTCGATCATCCCGCTTTCTGATCCCATCATTCCTCTCGCTTCACAATTCGTGCATCAATGCTTAGGAGACACCGGCCTCAAAGTCCCACAAATCGGTTCCAGTATGAGTACGGCTCGTCAACCAGGACCCGAACCCTGGAATCTGAAACGACAACAAGCGCTGAAGCTTATCGCAGTTCAAGGAAAGATCCGCCGGACGCGGGGCACCCTGGTGGTCTCGTGATGAGCCTTGAATGAGATGCCCTCTTAGCTCGGGATACCAGGGTAGCAGCGCCTGACCGATCTCCCAACGCGACAGTCGTTCGCACCCTCCCAAGTGATACAAACCAGGTTGATTCCTGTCGAGCAGTTCACACATGGCTCGGGCGATAACGCCTGCAGGCAACGGACAGCGGAATTCATCGGCATAGAGAGTCACATTCCCACCGTTCTGGACCGCACGACACATGTCCTCAACGAAACTTCGATTCCCGTGCTCTGACGTCCCTGCCGTCAGGACGATCCTAACCGTCGTGTGGTGGGGATTCTGCAGGACATAGTGCTCAGCTTCAAGCTTATTCTTTCCATAAATATTGATCGGGCTGGCTCGGTCCGATTCCCGATACCAGCTACCCGCGCCGTCGAAGACCTCCCCACTCGATAGAAAAATAAAGGGAATATCCTTGGAAAGGCGGGCTAGATGTGCCGTCGCCTCGACATTGATGCGCCGGGCGAGCTCAGGGTGTTGCTCACAATCCTTTGTTCGGCTCATGGCGGCACAATGGATCACGGCATCAGCCTTGATGGCCCGCCACACGCGCTCGGCGGCGCTGGAATCGGTGAGGTCAAGATCAGCGCGGCTGAGGCCATGCACTTCCCAACCAGATGCCCATCGAGAGGCATTCCTGACGACGTATTGCCCGATGAGCCCGGCTGCTCCCGTGATAATCGCATGCGGTGCCATGGGAACGGCCTATTGGCGTGTGAGTTTGCGGTAGCGAATTCTGTGAGGCTGATCAGCCTCTTTGCCCAGACGTTTCTTGCGGTCGGCTTCGTACTCGCTATAGTTCCCCTCGAACCAGACCACTTTGCTGTCGCCTTCGAAGGCCAGTATGTGCGTGGCGATGCGGTCCAAGAACCAGCGATCATGACTACTGATGACTGCACAACCGGCGAAGTTTTCCAACCCCTCTTCCAGCGCCCGCAACGTGTTGACGTCGAGATCGTTCGTCGGCTCGTCGAGAATGATCAGATTTGCTCCCTCTTTCAACATGTGAGCAAGATGCACGCGATTGCGTTCACCACCCGAGAGATCCTTCACCTTCTTCTGCTGGTCCGTGCCGGCAAAGTTGAATCGCGCGCAGTATCCCCGAGCATTCACTTCCGCCTTGCCCAGCTTAATGGTCTCTTGACCGTCTGAAATGACTTCGTACACGCTCTTGTCGCCGTCCAAGCTGCGATCCTGATCGACATATCCAAGCTTGACCGTCTCACCGACCTTGATCGATCCGGCATCCGGCTTTTCCTTGCCGATGATCATCTTAAACATGGTGGTCTTGCCGGCGCCGTTCGGCCCGATCACACCAACGATCCCGCCCTTCGGCAGATTAAAGTTCACATTCTCATATAAGACGTTGTCACCGAACGCTTTGCTAATCCCGTTGGCCTCAATCACCACATCGCCAAGCCGCGGCCCAGGGGGAATGTAGATCTCCAGATCCTCGGCCACCGTATCCTGTTTCTGATTCACCAGTTCTTCGTAGCGATTCAATCGCGCTTTGCCCTTGGATTGCCGCGCCTTCGGCGACATGCGAATCCATTCCAACTCATGTTCCAAGGTCTTCTTCCGCTTCGACTCAGCCTTTTCCTCTTTCTCCAACCGGTCTTTCTTCTGTTCCAACCAGGAGGTGTAATTCCCTTGGAAGGGAATGCCATGGCCCCGGTCGAGCTCAAGAATCCATCCTGCGACGTTGTCCAAAAAGTACCGGTCGTGAGTCACGGCAATGACCGTGCCCTTGTATTGCTGCAAATGTTGCTCAAGCCACTGAACCGATTCGGCATCGAGGTGGTTCGTCGGCTCATCGAGCAAGAGGATGTCCGGTTCTTGGATCATCAGGCGGCAGAGCGCCACCCGGCGTTTTTCTCCCCCGGACAGAGTTCCCACCTTTTGATCGGCTGGCGGACAACGCAACGCATCCATCGCGATGTCGAGTTGGTTTTCCAGTTCCCAGCCATTGGCCGCTTCGATCTTCTCTTGTAGCTGCGCCTGTTTGTCGAGCAGTTTCTCCATCGTATCCGGATCGGCCGAGCCGATCTGATTGCTCACATCCTCATATTCCTTGAGCAAGGCAACAAGCTCGGCTTTGCCCTCCTCAACAACTTCCTTCACGGTCTTATTTGGATCGAGCTGTGGTTCCTGCTCGAGCAGACCGACGCTATAGCCTTTGGACCTCGTGATCTCGCCGGTGTAATTGGGATCGACACCCGCAATGATCTTGAGCAGTGAGCTCTTCCCCGAACCATTCAAGCCCAGCACGCCGATCTTGGCGCCGTAGTAGAAGCCAAGATAGATTTCCCGCAGCACCTGCCGCTTCGGTGGATAGACCTTCCCGACATTGACGAGTGAAAAAATAACCTGTTTATCGTTCGTGGCCATGAGCCCTATCGCCCTCCCTACATGTGAAGCTCTCGATTGTCCAGGATTAAAAAGGCAACATACCAGACAACCTTTTCGATCACAACCAAGCCCGCAGGGCAGTAGGTTATCTTGGCATCTCGACTCGCCGCGAGAAGAAGGCGTGTACGGAATGGGGAGAGTAGTTAGCTCAGGATGTTCGCCTGGGTCAGAAACGATTTGATGGCGGCGAGAAACTCTCCCGCGTCGGCTACACGCTTCTGGACCCGGTCGAGCTCTGGCTCGAAGAGCACATCGTAGTCAGCGAGGATTCGATCGTCTTGTTCATCCGCCAGTACTTCGGCCAGGAATGATGGTAGCTTGCCTGGTTTGATCAAATGCTGGCCAAACAATCGGCGGACACCACGATGGGACGTTACCGTAACGCCTTCTGCCAACAAGGCGGCACGGGCCGCGTGGAGAATGGCGTAGTAGGAACGGGAGAGCGCGTCTTGAAGCAGGGGTTGTTCGAGAAGCACGTGAGCGGCTCGAAGCGCCTGTTCACCCCGAAGGAATTCTCTCTGAATCTCCTCGCGCGGGGGCGTTGCCGTCATACGACGACGCCTTCTTGCTCCAAGACATAGAAGAATTGCGTCCCACTGGCGCGGAGTCGTTCATAATGGGCCAAGCTGATCGCCTGAATCGAAAGAACGACCCCGTGTTCCAATTCAAGCGCGTAGCCCACACCTCGAATTTCGTCACCGAGCCGCCAGTTGTCCGATTGAATCACCACGAGAAGATCCACATCCGATTCAGACGTCGCCTCTCCTCGAGCCTTTGATCCAAAGATGATCAAGCGAACGAGTTCTCCAGGAAACCGCTCTTCAACTCGTCGCTTGAATTCTTCGATGATGGGCTTTTCAGGGATCTGCACCACGGTTTCCTCCCTTTGGTATTGAGCGTAGAGCCTCGTCCTAAGAGTGTCAAGTCACGAGAACAATGCAACCTGCCTTACCCCTACGGTGTCGAAGATCATCCGAGTCAGCCTGCCACCTTGAGCGGCAATCACCTTTGCGATATCGTACCAACCCGATCCCCTAAGTAGGAGGCTTCCGTCGGATGCCGACCGTCTTCCTGAGCTATGCCGGAGCGGACCTGCCGCTTATCGAGCAACTCGAAGCACAACTCAAGAGCCATCCAGAGATTGCCATTTGGCGCGATCAGGAGAAGATCTACGGCGGGCAGAAATGGCCGAAAGTCTTGGGCGAAGCCATTGCCGATCAGGACGTGTTTCTCCTGGCATGGTCGAAGAACTCAGCGAGGTCGCACTTCGTCGAGTTCGAGTGGTGCACGGCCATCGCGCTCAAGAAAACTATCATTCCCTGTCTCCTAGACGATACACCGCTTGCTTCGTCTCTCGGAACATTCCATGGGTATCGTCTCGACGATTCGACTGGACTCATCAGGTCCCTGCAAGCCGCGCCGCTTGGCGATGTGCAAAGACGGGAACCGGTCATTCGCAAGCTGAGCGATATTACCGTGACAGAAGAAACAGCCGTGCTCGCCCAGGCCAAGACGGTGTTTGCCAAGCAGCACTGGACTGTGCAGGGAAACGTCTACCAGGCCGGTGGTGATATCCATATTCACCATGAGCCATCCACCACGAGCGCGCCGGAGAAGGCCAAGCCGTTCGCCGAGAAATGGCAGACTTGGGTTGTCATTATTGGCGGAATTCTGACTGCGATTCTAGCGGCTCTCCAAATCCAGGAGAGAATTGTGCCACCACAAAGTCCCGAAAAGCCTTCATACATTTCTTCGGAAGGTCAACCAGCACAGGTCGTCGAGCAACCTGTAGCCGGCACTATTTTTGATGAAGACGATAAGCGTCTGCCTGGCGTACTCGTCAAACTACCGGAGTTCAACCAGAGTGTCGTGTCGGATCAAAACGGACGATATCGGTTCGTAGTCAATGCACATCGAGGCCACCAGGTCGAATTACTCGCAGAGAAGAACGATTTCGAGCCTATGGAGCGGTTTGTCAGTTTAGGAAATGAGCATAACGATTTCACGATGCAGAGGGCCAGTCGGTGAAATTTCTGATTTTCACCTACCTCACCATCGTGACGATGTTATTTCTTCCCAAGCAATTGTTGGCCGAAGACCTGAAAGGTAAGGTGGTCTTCGTGGGGAAGCACGATGAGACCACACCGGCAGTCGGCATTGATATCGTGATCAATGAAACAGGAGATTCCGGAAGGACGAAAGCTGGTGGTTTGTTTCGTATCTCCTTGCCCCAAAGACTGAAGGCAAGAGGCTCTGTGACACTATCAGTGTCAAAACCAGGGTGGGTCATTCAATATCCCTTGGATGGCGAAACTCCGATCCCGACGAATCTCGACACGTTGATACATGTCCGGCTCGTGCCCAAGGGGTCAAAGAAACTGTGGTCGGCGGATCGCATTGAAAAATTTATACGCGATACGGTGGAGATGGCTAAAGATGAAGTGCGCACTGTAGGTAAACCACAAGAAGTCGATTTCAGCCGCTACATCAGGGAATGGGCGATGCAGTATGGATTCAGCGCCCAGCAAGCGAAGAACGAGATTGACAAATGGGTCACCGAAACCGAACAGGACAGTGATCCGCATCAACTTGGCCTGGCTGCCTATGCAAGAAACAATTTTGTCGAAGCTGGGAAGTTGTTTTCGGAATCAGCCGCAGCAAAGATCCGTCTATCTCAGGAAGTGTCGACGACAGCTAAACAGCTCACGGAAGAAGCTATTCGTGACTATAGGCTAGCCGGCAATGCACACGAAGACAACTATCAATTCGACCAGGCAATTGGCGCATACGAGTCGGCAAGACAGCTCATTTCGCCAAGTGATGAACCGATCTTGGGGGTTGACCTGACCGTCTTGATTGGAAATGCCGAGACCCAAATTGGAATTCGCACAAAGGGAAATGCCATCCATCAATACTTGGGAAATGCTCTCAAGAGATATCACGAGGCCTTAGCGGTCTTCACACGGGAGGCGTACCCCCAAGAATGGGCCAGAGCTCAAAATAGTCTTGGTCTCGTGCTTTTGTACCAGGGCACCCGCACCGACAACAAGGCCGGTACCTTACTCCTCACCCAGGCCAGCGAAGCCTACCGCGCTGCCTTGACCGTCTTTACGAAAGACGCTTCCCCGCATGAATGGGCCATGATCCAGTTGAATGTTGGTCTCGTGCTCTGGAACCAAGGCATCCGCACCGATGGTAAAACCGGCACCAACTTGCTCGCCCAGGCCGTTGCTACCTACCGCGAAGTGCTCAAAGTTTTCACGAATGAGGCATTTCCGCAAGAGTGGGCCCTAACTCAGAATAACCTTGGTCTCGTACTTTGGGAGCAAAGCCTCCGCTCCGGAGGTGAGGGTGGAAACCGTCTTCTCACTGAAGCAGTCGAAGCTCTACGCGCCGCATTAACGGTCGTCACACCGGATTCGTTCCCCGAGCAGTGGGCAATGACGCAGACGAATCTGGCAACCACACTGGTCGATCAGGCGCGTCGGTCGGAAGGGACTCTCAGTAAGCGTCTCCTTTGCGAGGCAATGGAAGCCTATCAGGCCGTCCTGACTGTCCATCGGAAAGAATCTCACCCGCAGGCTTGGGCAATGACTCAAATGAATCTCGGCAACGTCTTGGGTGAACAAGGGCGCCGAGAGGAAGGTGTGCAGGGTACTCAGCTTCTTGTTGAAAGCGTTGCGGCATATCGTGAAGCCCTGACAATCTTTACGAAAGACACGCTCCCCCAAGACTGGGCCAGAACCGAACTGAACCTCGGCACTGTGCTTTGGAGCCA
>JAOUHJ010000023.1 GCA_029865225.1 Nitrospira sp. | reverse complement strand
GGCCCATGCGGTCAACGTCGATCGTTCTGCGGACGACAGGAGAATCGCTGGGGCCCGATGCATGGGGCAGAAGATAGCGCTCGCCGGAATTGATTGTCAATCTATTTATGACGCACTACACTAGGAGCAATCGAGGTACTACTCGCGGTGACGAAATTCAATACGCCTGCTATCCTGCGTTTTATTCCAGGCAAGGGAACGACGTTTATTCCAAACGCCTATTATCGTCATAGCAAGGAAGGCTTCTCCGAGGGCCAATTCAACTCGCACGGGTTTCGTGATTATGAACGCACGTACGAGAAACCGACCGATGTATTCCGAATTCTTGTCCTAGGCGATTCATTCGTTGAAGCCCTACAAGTCCCGTTGGAGGATTCCTTCACGGCGCAACTTGAGAAAATGCTTAATGGTGCACGAGTTTCTTCGTCCCGGTTTGAGGTCTTGGCGCTCGGCCAATCCGGTTTCGGTACTGCCGACGAGCACCTCCGCTACCTCAATTTTGGAGCCGCCTACAATCCCGACCTTGTAATCCTCGCTTTCTTTACGGGAAATGATTTTCGGAATAATTCGAAGTTTCTGAATCGGGAAAACGTCGCGTTTTACTACGAGTTTGATGAGAAGCACGATCTCGTGTTAGACAGATCATTGATCGATGCATACGAGGAGAGTCTCACGTATCCAAAGCGTCTCCTTGAGGAACTGAAAAGGAAGTCTCATTTGTTGAGCCTGATCTCAGAGCGAGTCTACCTTTTTCGGCGTCAACTCGTGGAGGCCAGGATGACAGATGGTCATAAGGGCGAGGAGGGAGCCGGAGATGACAAGAGGCAAAGTGTTGACCTGTTCTCGGACCTAAACATGTATCGGGCCGACCTGCCAACGGCATGGAGGGAATCAGTTGAGGTCACCAAGGGAATCATTCTGAGATTCAGAAAATCAGTTGAGGAACGCGGAGGTAGGTTTCTCCTGCTTGGACTGTCTAGTGCGGAACAGGTCCACCCGGAGGTAGGCAACGAGCGGAAGAGTCGCTACCGGATTGAGCTGGACTATGATCAGCCGGACAGAATCTTGGAGGAGTTTGCTAGGAGAAATAGTATCCCGTTCTTAAGTCTCATGCCAGCGTTCAGAGAGTACCATATCAAAACTCGTCAGTATCTCCACGGCTTCGGGCCGAGCCACGGGGGGCATTGGAATCGAACAGGGCATCGCCTGGCGGCCGAACTCACGTGGAAGTTCCTTACGGAGCAGAAGCTGGTTCCGCTTGAAAACAAGACATCGCGTAGATTGTGATTGTTCGTTCAGAACTCGGAGTGTTGCGTGCTGAAAATGAATGGTGACAGCGCAACAGCGGCCACAATTCAGACCGTTCACGAAGACACCAGCCCTCGGCATTACCGGCTCCTCAAAGCGTTTGAGGTGCAAACTGGCTGCTCCGTTCTCGTAAATACATCCTTCAACATCCACGATGGCATCGTCCTCCTACGGGTCGTCATGGCACGGCGCTTTGCTGGCCAATAGTGCTGGCGGTACAAACAGAAGGGGGGCGGATTTCAACGGCCAGGTTGCGATGTGTGTAAGGGTCCATTGCGAGCGGCCTCGCACTGCCAGGCAATACAAGAAGAATGAGCAAGCGTATATTGACGCCTTCAACTGGACGTTGTGCAAAGAATGTTTAGGGTGGGGGGTATGTATCACCTTGAGGCCTTGCCTCACCTCATCCCGAGGCATTTCTCAAGCACTATCCTTAAAGTCGGTCGCATTTGAGATCCTATCCAACGTGACAGCGTTGGAACGACCAGAACAGTCTGTCAGATACCTACAAAGAATAGGGCGCTCTCTTTACAAGAGGACATCATGACTACCAAGATGAGACTCTGTCCCATCAAGAGCATCGGCCTCCTAACCATAAGCTCAACCATGTGCGTCAGGTCATCCGCTGGGGCCGAAAACCTGACCGCAATTGCCCCAGCGACTCAACCTCACATGAAATGCTGGAGTACCAAGATCCCGGTCGCTCAGTGTTCCATGGTGCTAGCCTATTTCAGCAATGAAGCCGTCTTGTATCGTGAGACAAGCCTCTTGTGGGAGCAGGCCCCAGATGTCACCGCCCACGAATGTGAAGGCTCGCTCCGGCCTTATGTCAACAAACCGTTCGAGGACGCTCACTGCTGAATGACTACCCAAGACCATCGCGCCAAGTCGTTGATCGGGTGTTGTTTCGATGCTGTTCAATAGCTGGACCTTCTGGATCTTCTTTGCGCTTGTACTGCCAACTTATTGGCTGCTGCCCTTTCGTGCGCAGACGAGGTTCCTGCTCGCGGCGAGCTACCTCTTCTACGGCTGGTGGGACTGGCGGTTTCTCCCGTTGATCGCTTTCTCGACGGTGATGGATTTCTGTCTCGGGAACCTGGTCGCAGCCGCACCGGAGGGTGCGCCAAGACAGCGCTATGTGCAGATCTCGGTGGTAGTGAATCTGTTGCTGCTCGGAATTTTCAAGTACTACAATTTCTTTGCACAAGAAGTGACGGGCGCGTTGAACGGGCTCGGGCTGTCCGTGTCATTACCGTTCGTGGAATTGGTTCTACCAGTCGGGATCTCCTTCTATACGTTTCAAAGCATGAGCTATGTGTTCGATATCGCCCGTGGCGTGACGAAACCCGCGACCAACTTCTGGAACTTCGCGCTCTATGTCTCTTTCTTCCCGCATTTGGTGGCCGGACCCATCATGCGTTCGGGCGCCAAAGGGCAGGACGAGTTAGGCCGGGGCCTACTTAAGCAACTCGAGGTTCCACGCACATGGATCCAGGGAAGCTTTGCCATCGGACTCTACTTCATCCTGATTGGCCTGTTCAAGAAGGTAGTGATCGGCGATAACATGGCAGCGCTCGTGGACACGATCTTTAGGGAAGACACGTCCACGCTCACAGGAGCCGAATGCCTGGCCGCCATCTACGCTTTTGCCTGGCAGATCTACGCAGATTTTTCCGGCTACAGCTCGATCGCGCAAGGTATCGCTAAATGGATGGGGGTCGACCTGATGCACAACTTTAGAACCCCGTACCTGGCTATGTCGCCAAGCGATTTCTGGCGCCGCTGGCACATCAGCCTGTCGACGTGGCTCCGTGATTATCTCTATATCTCGCTCGGCGGAAACCGCGCCGGCGAATCAGCCACATATCGCAACATGATGATCACGATGGTGCTCGGCGGCCTGTGGCATGGCGCCAATTGGACATTCCTGCTTTGGGGCTTCTTCCACGGCGCGCTATTGTGCGTTTACCGGTTGTTCAGCTGGGGGCAGTCCATCTCTGTGACACTCGCTGGGCGTGCCTGGCGAGTGGTGTTGATGTTCCACTTTGTTTGCTTCGGGTGGCTGCTGTTCCGCGCCGAAAGTATGTCGCAAGTGGCGGCATTCGTTGGCTTGATACTTACTGATTTCCGGATGACTCCGCTCGCGATGTCGATGCTCGCACTGATCGCGTTCTACACGCTTCCGCTGTTTCTGCTCGAGATATGGGTTGATTCGCGTAAGGACATGACTTTCCTTACACGGGAGGCCTGGCCCAAGCGTGCAGTAGTCTATATCTACTTCCTCCTCATGCTGGTCTTCTTCCCGGCACCTACTGCACATGAATTTATTTACTTCCAGTTCTGAACTAAAGGTGATTGCCGCCGTCGTGTTAGTATTCGGCGCGGTGGAGCTCGGCATCCGCGCGATCGAGGACAAGCTGTCGATCGATGTCAAGCACATCCATGCGATTCCGTCGATCATCGCAGGTCTCGACAGGCAGCCCGCGCCGCACGTAGTCTTCTTGGGCAATTCGCTCACACGGACGAGTATTCGCACGGAGGCCATTGAGGAAGTATGGCCTGCGGCGCCGAGTATGGTGCGCATTCATCCCGACGATACTACGCTGCTTGATTGGTACTATACCTACCAGCGCTATCTCGGAAAGGCGAAGCCGCGGCCGAATCTGATCGTGGTGAGCTTCGTGCGGTCGCAGTTGGACGATAACCAGGAGCTACATGTCGATCGGCTCGGTTCGCACTTTGCCGGATTCCAGTTCGCGTGCGAGGCGTTCGAGCATGACGTGCGCGAAACGGGTGATCGCATAGAATTTATGCTTGCGGGTGCATTCCGCGCTATGGCGAACCGGGAGAGAGTCCAGTATCGAATATTGGCGTCAGTTCCGGGGTACAAGGAACTTGCCAACGCTGTCAATCGCGGCGTACGGGTCAAAGAGGGAAAACTGGCAAGCCAGTCTGGGGTTCCCTCGTATACGCGGCTGCATCGCTTTCTCGCGGCGGCGGGTGCGCGTGGTGACAGGGTGCTGTTCGTGGCGATTCCACTGCCTCGTCCGTACAAAGTCGCGGGCGAGCTTCGCGACGCGATTCAGGAAGGGGGTGCAAACCTGATCGATATGCAAGGTGTGGAGCCGCTCACGCGCCAAGACTTTCCCGACGGTTATCACCTTTCCGAAGAGGCTGCCCCGCGGTTCTCCCGCGCACTGGGTCGCGCGATGATGGAAAATGAGTTCGTTCAAGCAGCCCTGCGTGGAGGTGCGAAACACTAGAAGTCATTTCAAAACCTTCCGAAGGGTGATGAGGGCGCAGCCCAGATGAAAGAACCCGCCATAGGTGTCCATCAGACGATCATACCGGACGGTCAGCCGGCGAAAATTGCCCAGCCAGCCAATCGTGCGTTCCACGATCCAGCGGCGGCGGTACCGGCGCAACCGGCGTCCATCCTGGTGGGTGGCCCGCGGGTTGTTGGTCCGAGCCGGAATAATGGGCTCAATCCCACGTCGGACCAGCAGAGCCCAAGCGGCATTGCTGTCATAGGCGCGGTCGGCAATCAGGTGGTCCGGCCGCTTCCGCGGACGTCCCGGCCGATGTGGCCTGGTCACCGCGACGGTGTCGAGTGTCGCGGTGAGGAGCCGGACCTCCGCCGGGGACGCCGCGTCCAGGTATGCTCCCAGCGGAGTACCCGCACCATCGACCAATACCATCCACTTTGTACCCTTCCCCCGCTTGGTCGGGCCGACTTTGGAGCCCCCTTTTTCGCTGGCGCGAAGCTCCCGTCGACAAAGCATTCGTTCCAGCGCAGTTTCTGGGCGTCATTCAATTGGGCCAGCAACGCCCGCCACAGAGCCAACAACACGCCACTGGCTTCCCACTGTCGCAGCCGGCGCCAGCACGTGCTCGGGCTGCCATACCGCTGGGGCAGTTCGCTCCAGGGGGCGCCGGTCCAGAGAATCCACAGAATTCCTTCGAAGCACCGCCGAGCGTCGGCGGGTGGACGGCCTCCCTTCGGTCGGCGCGTGGCTGGGGGCAGATGGGGGCGAACCTCGTCCCATTGTGCATCGGTCAGTTGGCGCCACGCCATCGACTCTCCTTTCGTAAGAGAGGCGTATGGCGATGATTCTATCTACATGCCAGAGGTTTTGAAATGACTTCTAGAACCTTTCTCAAAATCGATTTTGCAAAGATGTCCCCCGCCTCACGATTTCTTTGGACACACCATTGGGGCATACTGCTCCACAAGAATGGAGGTGTTCATGGCGAAATCGAAGGCAGCGCGAGGCCGGTTCTCCTCGCGGAAGGAGGTGGAGGTTGTGCTTCGGGTGCTGCGCGGAGAAGATTTGGATGTAGTCTCACGGGAGGCAGGCCGTACGGCTGCTACGCTGTCGGAGTGGCGAGACCACTTCCTCACCAGTGGCCAGGCGGGGTTGAAGAGCCGAGCGGCTGATGGCCGCGACGCGGAACTCGCGCGGCTGAAAGCCTTAGTCGGCGATTTGACCATGCGGCTGGAACTCTCGCGGGAAACGGTCCAGCGTCTACGAGGTGGCGTCCCTTTGGCCACCGGGAGGTCGACGCGATGAGCCACGCCCTGTCGCCTTCCCAGCAACGGTGCTATGGCGTGGTGCGAGTCTGTAAGGAATGGGGTGTACGCCGGGCGACGTTCTATCATCAACAGCACCGCGCTACGAGTCCTCCCACCGAGCCCGCCAAGCGGGGTCCGAAGACCGCGTATACCGACGAGGTGCTCACGGCATATATCCGGCAGGTGCTCGCGATCTCACCCTTCCTCGGGGAAGGGCACCGCAAAGTGTGGGCGCGCCTGCGAGCGCAAGGCATTCGCACGTCCAAACCGCGTGTCCTCCGGCTCATGCGGCAGGCCGATCTCTTGGCCCCCAGCCGAGTGCCCCGCGTCTTGGGACCGCGGGTCCACGACGGGACGATCACGACCGAGCGTCCGAATCAGATGTGGGGCACCGAGGCGACCAGCACGGTGACGCAGCAGGACGGACTGGTCACGGTCTTCGTCGGCATCGATCATTGCACCCTCGAAGGGATCGGCATCCATGCGGCGAGGCGCGCCACCCGCTTCGAGGCGTTGGAGCCGATTCGTCAGGGCGTGCGTCAGCAGTTCGGCACATTCTCGCTCGGCAGTGCGACAGGCGTGCAGGTGCGGCATGATCATGGTAGTCAATACATGAGTGACGACTTTCAGGCCGAGCTCCGGTTTCTCGGGATGACGTCGAGTCCGGCCTTTGTCCGAGCCCCGGAGGGCAATGGCGTCGCAGAGCGGTTCATCCGGACGCTCAAAGAACAGCTCCTGTGGGTGCGTACGTTCCAGACCGTCGAGGACCTCCGCCGGGCCCTCCACGACTGGCTGCGTCTCTATAATGAGCAGTGGCTCGTTGAGCGGCATGGGTTCAGATCACCGATCCAGGTGCGTCGAGACCTGCTGACCACGTCGGAGGCTGCGTGACGATGTCGATAGTCGAGGCTGGGAAGCCCATTGTGGCGTGCTCCCCAAAAAACGACGCACACCGTTGGCCCAGGAGCGACGATCACCGAACAATGCGACCGACAGGTCGGGTCGAATACGGCAACAACTGTGTCCAAGAAATCGTGAGTGGTACAGATGGAGCAGCTTTACTTAATGGACTACGGCCATCAGGTAATATCAGAATCTTTGGAGAATAGCGGTCACGGCCTTGAACATACGAAATGACTTTGTCACCGACGTCAGGCGTAATGATCACTGGATAAGTCGTCTTCCTAGATTAGGACTTGTCTCGGAAGGGGCCAGCGTCAAATGTGAAGAAAACCTGCAATCTCTTACCACTAAGATCTCATTTCTGGAGATCAAGGTTATTTTTGAAGGAATAAGGCACGTTCTTTAAACGTGCGGATGAGACTGACCAATATGGGGAATCTCGCAGCAACGTTGCCAAGTCGTTGGATGTGTGGTTTGTAGCTTGTCTGCATATACCGGAGTTCCTCCCAGCTATGGTGAAATGGAATAGTAGAGAACAACTTGCCATATTGTCGGCAACTCAGATATTTTAATGATTCTCTGGAGTAACGTAGGTTCCATTGCGCAACCTCACGCACTGACTTGCCTTTCTGGTACCGCGAACGGATACCCAGTAGTGCCCAGAGATAGTACCACGCATACTGTTTGAACGGCTCGAAGCCGCCTAAAGGTACATGAATATGCGGCTCAATGATGGCTCGCCATTTTGCTGGCATCACATGGACACACACGCCACCAGGTCTGAGTATACGATACTGCTCACAAAAGGCCGTGGTTTGATCGGTGACGTGTTCAAATACTTGATCAGAGATAATTAAATCGAATGATTCATCTAGATAGGGAAGAGTTCCGGTATTGGAAAAACGAAACCACTCAAGGTCCTCCTTCTTCCGGACCTCAACTGAACGCATACGGTCCATGAATACACCGCGATCAAATCCATGCACGTAACGATAGCCCATATCGCGCAATTGATAGACGCGGTGGCCATCGCCACAACCGAAATCGAGGATGATACTATCAAAATCTATAGGAATACCCTTGGCCTGACAAATCTTTAGCTGTCGAACATCGGGGGTATGCATTTTGAATTGTTTCTCCTGCAGAACCTATGGCAAGTTTACTATCGGATAGGTTGGACATGTCAAGGGGGTGGGTATGCGACGCGAGGTAGCATGGTCCTATTTGAGAGGGGATGTATTTCATATTGTGCGTAGTCCTCCTGGTGGATCGGAGCAAGCGAGGTGATTGATGGCTGCGCTGTGCATAAGAACATTGGAGAATCAAACTAATTGAACGTCTATTAGTTTTAGGAGATGGAAAAACCGCCGCCGAGATTGGCTTCTCAAACCGGTACAGTAGAAAGTCTTCTCCTGCAAAGGCAGAGAAATCCATCGCCATTCCCGGCTATGGATCCGTCAAAGAATTGTAATAGGTTATACCGAGACACAGCAGAAGAAGGGAGCTCAGCATGTGTTCACGAAGAGCGTTTTTGATCGGATTGTTACTTTTGTCTCAAATGGGACTCGTCAGTAAGATCTATGCAAAGGCACCTGCCCCAAAGAACAGAAAATTCTTGAAGCAAGGCTGGCTGTTGAAAGAAGGAGACGTTTGATGCTGATCGATTTCAACGCTTCCACTACCAGCGTTCCGAAAAACGCTGAATTTTGCATCGTTGGGTCGGGGCCTGCCGGAATGTCTCTGGCATTGGAACTTGAGAACCATGGCCGTTCTGTTCTGCTGTTGGAAGGTGGAGGGCTTGAGTGGACCCCTGAGTCCTATGAACTCTATAAGGGTGATATCGTAGGTGATTACTATGTCGGACTCGAGTATGCGCGCGCCCGTCAACTTGGAGGGACCAGTGGGCATTGGGGAGGGTGGTCTTACCAATTGACGGAATTGGCGTTCAAAGAAAAGCCCGGGTTTGAGGATGCTCAGTGGCCGATTGAAAAGAAAGATTTGGACCCATTTTTAGAAAAGGCACGAGCGGTTCTGAACATTCAAGCACCTCCCGACGATGTTCTTCTGGATAGAGAGTTCGGCATCATGGAATTTCGGATCGCCTATTCACGGGTCAAGTTCGGCCAAATGTACAGAGAGAGACTCGCCTCATCCCAGCACATTACCTGCGTGACGGGCGCTACGCTCACAGGCTTGAAAACGAACGGTCGCAACATTGTGGCCGCAACTGTGACAAATTTTTCAGGGAAGTCCGCCAATGTCACCGCGAAGTATTTCGTTTTAGCGATGGGTGGCATCGAGAATAGTCGTATGCTTTTGTGGTTCAATCATCAGGCAAATGGGCAACTGGTTGACTCGCGCGCCCCGCTCGGGCGATATTGGATGGAACATCCCGCCTACCAGGTTGGGTATGCCCTCGTCGACCTCAAGATTCCAAAGACCGAGTATTTTCGGCCTCACCTCCTGCTGACCTTTACAGAGGAAGTGTTTAAGAAGTTGGGCATTCTGGAGTGCAGCTTTGTCTTGGAAGGAATGCCATCTACTGGAACCAAGGGCTTGCTGAAGGACCTGATTTGTGTCGCGCCGAGAGTCGGAGAATGGGCCGCTTCGCTTGCTGGGAAAAATATCGTGTGCGGAGCGAGATTCATCATCGGGTGGGAACAAGAGCCGGTGTGGAGCAATCATGTGAAACTGTCTGAAACTAAGCGCGATCGATTCGGCATCCCGACGGTGGAGCTGCACTGGAAAAAGACTGAGCGTGATCGCGTCACGATGCAGAAGGCGGTCACGCATTTCAACGAATTTTTGATGGCGAAAAATCACGGCCGTCTCAAGCTTGCTGATTGGGTGTTTGCCAAAGACGGATACCCTTCAAGCGGAAATGACGGTGTCAGTTATCATCACATCGGCGGGACAAGAATGGCCCATACGGTCGAAAAAGGCGTCGTGGACAAGAACTGTCGTGTGTTCGGACAAGGGAATCTGTATGTCGCCGGATCATCCGTCTTCCCAAGCGGTGGGGAAGCCAATCCGACACTTTCGATCGTTCAGCTCTCATTGCGATTAGCCGATCACCTATTGAATGTATGATCGTCGGCCGCATCAGCCGTGCTGCGTTTCGGTTTTGTTCGAATTAGCCGTTATTCGGCCAATGGTTGCAGCTGTAACATGCTTGCCGTATATAGATAGATCCTATACTTTCTGACACTCGTCGAGTGTTTGTTCCATTGCTGGAGGAGTATCATGAGCCAGTTTGTAATGGAGTTGTGGGCCTTTATGAAGGAGCGCAAGAAATTCTGGTTGTTGCCGATTCTCGTCGTTCTGCTCTTGCTCGGCACCTTGATTGTGCTGACACAAGGTTCTGCGGTCGCGCCTTTTATCTATACGTTGTTTTAGCGGCAGAACGTACTCTATTAGGCTGCTCGTATTGTCTCGTTAAGCTTTCGGTCTGCGCAGCCATTGAACTTCAACAGTCGAGCCTACTCTGGCCTTGTCCATGATCGTTTAATTGCCGACTAGTGAGGAGATCTTCATGGGCGTTCCATTACTAGATTTAAAAGCACATCATGAGCCGCTTCAGCAGGAAATCATGGCGGCGTTAGAGCAGACCTTCAGGAGTCAATCGTTTATCCTGGGACCAGAGGTGGGCAAATTAGAAGAGCGGGTAGCCACGTATTGCCAAGCCAAGCATGGTGTCGGGGTGACGTCTGGCACCGACGCGCTCCTAATTGCCCTCATGGCTCTCGGTATCGGTCCCGGTGATGAGGTCGTCACCACGCCCTATTCATTCTTCGCGACTGCAGGAGCAGTTGTCCGGCTTGGAGCAAAGCCGGTGCTTGTTGATATTGATCCTGTAACCTATAACATCGCTCCTTCAAAAATTGATTCGGCGGTGACATCTAAAACCAAAGCCATTATTCCGGTCCATCTCTACGGGCAATGCGCAGACATGGGGCCGATCATGGACCTTGCGAAACGCCACAATTTCAGTGTGATCGAGGATGCCGCACAGGCCATAGGTGCCGAATATCGTGATGGCCAACGAGCCTGTAGTATGGGCACCATCGGCTGTTTGTCATTTTTCCCGAGCAAGAATCTGGGTTGCTTAGGGGATGGCGGGATGGTGGTGACCAACAATCCCGAGCTTGCGGAGCAGATGCGAGTCTTGCGAGTTCATGGGAGCAAGCCGAAGTACTACCATAAGCTGATCGGAGGGAATTTCCGGCTCGATACGATTCAAGCAGCCGTCCTGAACGTCAAACTGAACTATCTGGATGGGTGGACGAAGAAGCGCCAGGAAAATGCCGACCGATACGAGACACTTTTTCAGCAGTCCTCTCTCGTGCAAAGAGGAAAAGTTCGGTTACCGGAAGCTGTCTATCGACCCTCTGGGGCCAAGCATTATCATATCTACAATCAATTCGTGCTCCGCGTGGAACGACGAGACGACTTAATGGCCTATCTCAAACAGAAAGGGATCGGGGCGGAAATCTATTATCCTGTTCCCTTCCACCTGCAGGAATGTTTCCGATACTTGGGGTATCGGCAAGGAGACTTTCCTGAGTCAGAACGCGCTGCCAACGAGACTGTTGCCATTCCGATCTATCCTGAACTGACGCTTGAACAGCAAACCGAGGTGGTCAAAGCGATCACCGCCTTCTACCAGTAGCGTTGGAGAAGATACCTTCCAAGTCAGCATTTTGGGACAGTTCGGCCTATCGATAAGACTTTCGTTTAACTAATGTTTCGGGGTTTTAATGAAAGCTGTTCGTGTTCACCATAGTTTGGCGATCACGATCTTGACATGGCGGACACCAACAGCGCTATCTATCCCTTCCTGACGGACCTCGGTCTCTGCACAATGAAATCGTCTGGCCCATTCGAGGAGATGGCATGCCGAAGGTGGGTGGACCGCGCGGGAACCTTGTTTTGAGCTGCCTTTGATGGAAACAGACCAGTTGTGTCAGCAAATCTGTCTCGGTCCGTTCATCGATGGGTGGTTCCCCGCTTCAGAGGGGGGTGAATATCACGCCTTTGAATGAGACTATCGGCGAGCGCGATCAGGAGGTATGTTGCTTTCGCTTACATACAAAGAAGCACATTTTTGGATGTAACTTTACCGATTGCTTAACAAGGAGCAGCTCAGATAGATTTGACTACAGGGAATTGGGAAGAACTTCATGAATTACATTCTTGGGATTTCGGCCTTCTATCACGATAGCGCAGCTTGCCTGGTTCGGGACGGAGAGATTGTTGCTGCGGCTCAGGAGGAGCGGTTCACCCGAAAAAAACATGACCCGGGTTTCCCTTCTCGAGCGGTGACCTATTGCTTGAGGGAGGGAGGTATCGCGCTGGGTGACCTCGGCTACATCGTCTTTTATGATAAGCCGCTGGTGAAATTTGAACGGTTGATTGAAACCTATCTGGCGTTTGCCCCGAGAGGACTTCAGTCATTTGTGGCAGCCATGCCGGTGTGGCTGAAGGAAAAGCTGTTCCTCCGCAACATTCTTGCCAAGGAGTTCATCGCCTTGGCACCAGGGATGAAGCAGGCGGAGCTACCCCCACTACTGTTTGGCGAGCATCATGAGTCTCATGCCGCCTCGGCCTTCTATCCATCGCCCTATGACAAGGCGGTCATACTCTGCATGGATGGCGTAGGGGAATGGGCCACGACGTCGGCCTGGCTCGGTGAAGGGAACGCTCTGACACCGCTGTGGGAAATCCCTTTCCCCCATTCTCTCGGGCTTCTCTATTCAGCCTTCACGTACTACACCGGTTTTAAGGTCAATTCCGGCGAATACAAGGTGATGGGCCTGGCTCCCTACGGTGAACCAAAATATGTGAAGGCGATCTATGATCACGTACTCGACCTGAAGCCGGACGGGACATTCCGGTTGAATATGGACTATTTCAACTACTGTACCGGGTTGACCATGACGGGGGACAAGTTCAGCGAGGTGTTTGGTGGTCCACCACGAAAACCAGAAAGCAAATTGACCCAGCGTGAGATGGATCTGGCACGGTCGATCCAGGAGGTGACGGAAGAAGTCATGCTTCGTGTGACCCGTACCTTGCACCGTGAAACGGGAGTCGATTATCTCTGCATGGCCGGAGGGGTGGCGCTGAATTGTGTGGGGAACGGGCGGATCTTGCGAGAAGGTCCTTTCAAAGGGATTTGGATTCAGCCGGCAGCCGGCGATGCGGGTGGCGCGGTCGGCGCGGCCCTCACAGCCTGGTATCAGTATGAAAATCAGCCGAGGCGAGTCACCGATGCTGATCAGATGAAGGGGAGTTACTTGGGGCCGCGTCATAGCAATGCCGAAATCGAACAGTTTCTCAAACAGGCCGATGCCCCGTATGAATTGCTTGACGATCAGGATCTCTTCGATCGTGTGGGGAGGGACCTGGCGGACGGGAAGGTGGTGGGGTGGTTGCAGGGCCGGATGGAGTTCGGTCCTCGCGCGCTCGGCGGGCGAAGCATTCTCGGTGATGCCCGCAACACGAAGATGCAGTCGGTGATGAACTTGAAGATCAAGTATCGTGAGTCGTTCCGACCGTTCGCTCCTTCGGTTCTACGAGAGCGAGTCTCTGACTTCTTTGAGATAAACACGGACAGCCCCTATATGCTGCTTGTCGCGCCGGTGCAGGAGAAGCGACGTCTCCCGCTGCCGGCCGAACAGACTGGTCTCTGGGGGATTGAGTTGCTCAATGTTCCTCGGTCTGACATCCCAGCCGTGACCCATCTGGATTATTCAGCGCGGATTCAAACCGTACACGAATCCACGAACCCTCGCTATTACCGGCTGCTCAAAGCCTTTGAAGCACACACCGGCTATCCGGTCCTGGTGAATACGTCCTTCAACGTTCGAGGCGAGCCGATCGTGTGCACGCCTGAGGACGCCTATCGGTGCTTCATGCGGACCGAGATGGATGTGCTCGTCCTCGAGAACTGCGTGCTGTACAAGACACAGCAAAAACCGTTGGCAGATGATACCAACTGGCAAAAAGAATTTGAGCTTGACTAGGAGATTGTGCAATGGACCGAACGATTCAACCGCCCACTACGAAGGATCTACGGCAGTTTGGTCTTATCGTCGGCGGAGTCTTTTCGGTGATTGGGGTGTGGCCCCTTGTGTTTCGAAGCGAGTCGCCTCGCCTTTGGGCGCTGGTTCTCGGAGGTCTGCTCGTCGTTCTGGGGACGATTGTCCCGCAGAGCTTGAAGCAGGTCCACCAGGGATGGATGAAGATCGGCCATGTGCTGGGCTCGATCAACACGAGGATTATCCTTGGAATCATTTACTATCTGCTCATTACCCCGATGGGGATTGTCATGCGGGTGATGGGGAAAGATCCCATGCATCGTACGGTCAGAGAACACGTGGATTCCTATCGTGTCGTCCGAGCCGCTCGGTCCCGCCACCATATGCGTAATCAGTTTTAGGCTACCGAATAATCCTGAATCAACATTTTCACTCATGTGGGGCATGAGTCGAGGCTTGCTTTCCGTATGGGAACATGGATATGAATCTTGGGCTAGGAGCTCAACAGATGTAATGTCACTATGCTGGATGCCCTCATGACGTGTCGTTGCAAACTCGCAAGATTCCGAGTTGAAATTCTCGAACTCGCCCGGCTTGACAGTATCGAGCAGAGCCCCGCCTTTGCGGGGCTTACTTGTTGGCTAGGAATGTACTAATAGATCTTGAGTATGAAACAGAATTCCAATCAGCATGCCAGGAAAGTTGTTGTCGGACTGACGGTGGTGTTCTTCGTTCTTGGGTATTTCCTCATCGTGAAGGCTGGTGTTTCCGATGCTCGGCAACTGTTCAGCTTTCTCATCGCCTCTTATCTGGTAGTTTGGGGTGGCTACGCGCTGGTCACGACGATTCCCCAGGACGAGATCAGGAGCCAGTTTCTTCTGACCACATTCTCTCTGGGGGTCGCGTTAGCGATGCTCGAGTTGCCTGTCGGGTTGAAGCTGATCAATTATCGAGAGACCTTCGCGATCACAGATGGTTTCGACTGGGAACATCCGGGCTATCGTCCGGATATGGAACTGTTATACATACCCAAACCTCATCAGACTATGAAGATGCAGGTGAACCGCGGAAACATCGGAGAAGTGCTCTGTCTTCCACCGCACCCTGAGGAGCCGTTCGATTTGATCTATGATAAGAATGGATTCCGGAACGAAGTCGATCTTGCGAGTGCCGATATTGCGGTGATCGGCGATTCGTATGTCGAATCTCAGATGATTCCCGGTTCACAGTTGGTGACCACCAAGTTGGCGGAACTCACACAACTGACTGTGGCCAATCTTGGGCAATCGGGTTATGGGCCACAGCAAGAACTCGTCGTTCTGAAACGCTATGCGCTCCCCCTCCACCCCAAAACCGTCATCTGGGTGTTCTATGAAGGGAACGATCTGCATAATGCCCGGGACTATGCCAACAGCGTGGCGTCTCTCAAAGCCACCTGGGGTCGTGTCGATAGTTTCTGGTATCGATCCTTTACCAAGAATTCATTGGCGTGGCTGACGCAGCTTCTCTGGGGGTGTGTTCCCATTCCGAATGAGAAGCCTCAATCAGCCCGTACCACAGTTGTGGACTCCGAGGGGAAAGAACAACGATTGTACGTCAAGGGGCGGTCGGTTTCGGTCACTCTGACCAAGCAGGAACTGGATGACCTCCAAAAAACAATAGCCGTCCTAGAGGAAGCCCATCGCTTAGTGCAGCAAGAAGGGGCACATTTAATAGTCGTCTTCGCTCCGGTCGCCTACCGCGTGTATCACGAGATCACCGATTTCGAAGGAATCGGTGGAGGAGTGACTCGGTGGGATGTCAACGATCTCCCTGATCGTCTCCGTGGTCTGCTAGCGGAGATCTCTCCCGACATCGGCTATCTCGATCTCACCCCTGCGCTGCGGTCGGCCGCACGCAATAACACCCTGGTGTTTTTGCATGACGATACCCATTGGACAGTCGAAGGGCATCGGGTTGTTGCGGAGGCATTGGCCGAAGCTCTTACGGTTGGAAAACAATCATACGCAAAGCTGTCGACGCACGAGATGTCAAATAACATCAATGTTCGTGTCGAAGATGCGCTCATGGTCCGCAATCTCGACGGGACGATCCGGTATTGGAGTAAAGGGGCACAACAATTATATGGGTGGGAACCGCACGAAGTACTGGGCGAGATATCGCATCAACTGCTGAAGACGGTGTTTCCGATACCGATCGAGGTGATCGAGGAACAGCTTCGCGTGAAGGGTCATTGGGAAGGCCATCTCATCCACGAGCGGCGTGATGGATCCAAGGTTTCCGTGGCTAGCCAATGGGATCTCCAGCAGAACCCAAAGTCTCCGGATCAGTCAATTACGATCGTCGAAGTCAGTGGTCTGGCTGACTCCTCGTCCTCCACGCGTTCCAGGTAGTTGATCTGAGCACCTCGGCGGAATACAACGGCGATCATCACCGCTTGATTTTTCAGTGGCGTCCGCGAGTCCTTGGGCGCTGTACTCGAGGGACCTTTGGCCATGCTTTCCAATCTGAGGATGTGATGAGTGATATGAGGGATCGTAGAGGGATGAGCGGTTCGACGCGAGTGGTGGCGAATACGGCTCTTGTGATCATCAGCTTGATCGTCGGGATTTTGATGTGTGAGCTGGGCTTGCGAATGCTCGGCTATGGGAATCCAGGAGATTTCAAAACTCCCCGTAAGGGGATGGCGCCGCGGTATTATTATGCGGCGGATCCGGTCAATGGTCATGATATTGCCAAGAGTTTTTCGGGCGACGTCTTCTTGCTCCCCGACTACATCCGTACGTATGGGGCTCCGTTTGCGATCTCCTCCAATAGTTTAGGTTGCCGCGATCGACCGTTCGATCCTCAAGACGGGTATGTCTTGCTACTTGGGGATAGCTTTACCTGGGGCTATGCTGCACTTGAAGAAACCTGGGGGGCGATCCTTGAAGAACGCATCGGCGTGAGGGTCCTGAAGTGTGGAGTTGGGGGATACGGTACCCATCAAGAGCGGAACAAGCTGAAGGCTGTGGTTGGGCAGGCTGGGCGACCACGGTTGGTTGTCGTCGGGTATACGGCGCATGATCTTATCGATGATTACCTGTATCCAGGAAGATCGGTAGTCGACGGGTACATGGTTACCAGGATTGTACTGGAAGATGTGAGGCTTGGCGTGCGCAAGGTCTATACCGATGACGAGATACGAACACGGCTAAAAAGTGTCTTGGAACGCAAGCCGACCGGATTCTTGAACGATTTGAAGGAGTTTCTTTCGGATCGTTCCATCTTGTACGACCGTTTGCGACAGCCGGAAGCCCTACGGCTTATGGCCGCCCGGCTCGGCTTGGCGACACCGCCACCCTCGATGGATGATCCAGAGCATTTTCTTTCTGTCGCTGAGTATCCCTGGCTGGAACAGGCGTGGAAAGACCATCTTGAAAACCTTCGACAATTGAAATCGGAGGTTGAAGCAGCAGGGGCCACTCTGCTTGTTCTCATGATTCCGGAGCGCACTCAAGTCTACGAGTCCTTCCGGTCCAAGGAAGGACATCTGCAGTGGGAGTATCCCAATCAACGGGTGACGGAGTTTTTTCAGCGAGACCAGATCGAATTTGTCGACTTGTTGCCAGAATTCAGTCGGTATGTCCGTTGCATCGGCAGTGCAACATCGAATACTGAGGAAGACTTATATTGGGCTCACGATGGTCATATCAATGTGAAGGGAAACCGCTTTGCAGGACTTCTTCTTAGCCGTCAGGTGCTGGAGCGGTCTTTGATTGAATCGAACGACAAGAGCAGGCGACTATCGGACATCGATCAGCTCATAAGTGCAGAGAGTCGGTGTGACTCTGTTCCATCTTCCGAATGATCAACATTTCTATCAGTCGTCTGCTGCTGGGCTAAATGTCCGGATGGCCTGTTGCAGTTTGATGTTACTGTGGCCCCGATGGCGAACAAATGAAAGCTCGATCGCTGCTATGCGGCATTGCCTATTCTACGGTTCCGGTCCTCGTATTGGTGGCTATCTGGTATACGGTCATCGCCCGCTATTATGTGCCGAGTCCCACTATCACGCATGAGATGATCGAGCAGGGGCGGCAACTGCCGTCGGATGCGGTACTCGACGAACTCAGCACGTATCGTTTCTTTGACGATGAAAACCGTCTCTTTACTGTGAGCGAGGCCGAGAAGATCCTACGTGGCGAATTTGTCTATCCTGGCGAGGCTCCGCAATCTATTCACCTTCCTTTTGACCCTCAGGATCTCGATCAAGGCTCGCAAAACTGGCGATTGTTCCATGCGCGCCTGATCATCCCTCGTATCTTGCTGGCTGCGTATCGCGAAACAGGACGAGAGGAGTTCTTTAGTACAGCGCGCGACCTTATCCTAGGCTGGGCCTCGTACGAACGCCGCGCACTCATCCCCAGAGGGGACTTGTGGTTTGATCATGCGATAGCAGAGCGCGTGCTGGCTCTTGCTGAATTTTGGAACGTGTACCGGCATCATCCCAGCTTTGATGCCGATGTTGCTGAGACCCTGTTCGTGTTTGTCGCCAGAAGTAGGTCTTTTCTCGCGGATCCAGCCTTTTATTACCGCCTATCGAACCACGGAGTCATGCAAGACTTGGCCTTGTGGCATGTGAGCCTCGTCTTCCCAACTCTCCCGGAGGCATCGCGCTATTCTCAGCTGGCGTTCGAACGTTTGGGGAAGCTGATGGGGTTCTACGTCGACGAACAAGGGGTCGTACTCGAGCATTCAGCCGGTTATCACAAGACTGGTGTGCAGTTCCTCAGCTTGGCATTTCGATATATGACCCTGCTTAGAATCGAAGTTCCTCAAGAATGGCGACAGAAGTTTGAGAAGGCTAAAGAGGTGTACGCCCGGCTGCGAAGGCCTGATGGATCTTTGCCGATGTTCGGCGACACCGAGGGTGGTGCTCATCTCCCAGGGCCCATGGTTCCTGTGTCTGAGCAGGGAGGTCTGTATGGGCCACTCAAGCGCCGGATTGAGAATGTGCAGCCGCACAGCGATGTGTATCCCATCGCAGGGTATTCCATATGGTGGAACGGTTTCAATCGTTCGGAAAACCTCAGTCAGACGGTTGTGGCGTGGTCCTACTTCCCAGGGTTTGCCCACAAACATGCTGATGAGTTGAGTGTGTTGTTGTGGGCCAGGGGGCAGACGTGGTGGACCAATGTCGGTTACTGGCCCTATGGCACTGTTGAGCGTCGTGAAGCGGAATCATGGAATGGTTCGAATGCACCGCACTTGACCGGTGAAAGTGTCTCCAGTCCACGCAAGGTGGAACTGCTTGGTGAGGGGCGTGGAGACGGACTTTCCTTCATTGATTTAGAGCGAAGGGGGCCGGAAGGCTATGTGGTTCGACGGCAGGTCGCACAGGCTGGTGATGGCCTCTGGGTGGTTGTCGATCACTCGTTGGAGAACAGCAAAGGTCAGACTACGACGTTATGGACGGCTGCTCATGACATAGAAATAAGAGAAGGCCAATTTTCTGGGTCCTACGATCTCACGCATCCAGCGAACAGGTCGGTGCTAAAGACCTTTGTCTTTGGTTCAAGCGGGGCCAGCATCCGGGAATATCGAGGGAGTCGAACGCCCTTCGCTGGCTGGCAGATGGCGGAAGCGGCTCCTCAGCCGGCACCGGCAATCATGATTGAGCAGCCTGCGCATGATTCTTGGGCCGTCGCCGTCTGGTTATTTGATGACCCCCGGACTCAGGGGGGCAAGGTCACAGCCATGCCTTCCATGCATACGTGGAACGGGCCTGAGAACTGGGTGGTCACCGTACCGCTGGCGTCAAACACGATACAACTTTCGCGTGAGGCCGAGACCATATCTCTTAGAGCCAGCGGCACCATGTCTTCCCTACAACTCATAAAGGCAAGACCTCAGGAAGTTGATGGGAAAGTTGCTGAAATTATGGCAGCCAGAGAACGTATGAAAAAAGAATATCCAAGACCAAAATTCGACGACGCTGTGGAATACCGCTTCAAAGCCACATACTTTTGCATCGCCTTGCTCGTTTCCCAGGAAATGTTTTTTCTTATCTACAGAAGGAAATTTTCATCTAATGGCTATGGACTATTGCGTGGACTCAGCGTCATCGCGTGGCTTGTGGTGGGCACCTGGCTTGTTGTAATTAGAATGCCGTTGATCTGAATGGTCGAGATGACAACTGACGACTTGCTCTCACGCGCCTGGAGCGATGTATTCACTACAACAGCTCACCCTTCAGGCACCTCTTCAACCAATACATTGAAAGTCCGGGACTGCGGCCAGCCGTACAATTGCTCCTGGGATCCATGATTCGGATGGAGTTGGGTTGTGGGATCCCCGTCAGGGGCTTCCGCAACGACTCGTGAAGGGGGGCTTTGCCAGGCGGGAGAACTTAGGGTCAGACCAGGCGGCAAATTTGTAAGATGTTGCTAAGAAGAGAAAAAAGGGATCTCAGGGTACCACATTTTCAAGAGCATGATCGGGAGAATTTGGTGTGGCAAACTACCTCTGGTAACAAATTCCCTGAATATTATAAAATGTTAATTTTGTGGGTTCCCGATAGCGTTATGCCCTCTAATGTTATATAGATTTGGTTTCTGATCGGCTCGCTGAAGGCTAGGTCATGAATGCTTGTGGCCAACATGGCTCCACCCTAAAGATGGGTTGTGATTTTCCAGAGTTGTGGGAGAGTGTAGGACTTCTGGTCTTGTTTTATGGTCCTAACCTCTTAGAGGAGATCGGTGAATGAAAGATTTCTTGCCTTTTCATAGGTCCGATGTGGGTGATGAAGAAGTGGCTGAGGTGGTTGACGTTCTCCGCTCAGGATGGCTGACCACAGGGCCCAAGGTGAGAGAGTTTGAACAAGAGTTTGCAGCGAAGGTTGGAGCTGAGCATGCGGTTGCCGTAAATTCCTGCACTGCCGCACTTCATCTTGCACTTGAAGCGGCCGGTGTACGTGAGGGAGATGAAGTGCTCGTCCCGACGATGACATTCGCCGCAACGGCCGAGGTAGTGACCTACTTTAAGGCAAAGCCTATCTTGATCGATTGTGTGCCAGATACCCTTAATTTGGATACTGACCTGATTGAAGCGGCTGTCACGAATAAAACGAGAGCGATCATCCCCGTCCATTTCGCCGGACATCCTTGCGATCTCAAGCCGATTCAGGCGATCGCAAAGGCCCATAACCTCGCTGTAATTGAGGATGCGGCACATGCCTTACCTGCACGATATCACGGCAGGATGATTGGAGGGATTTCGGATGCCACATGTTTTTCGTTCTATGCAACGAAAAACATTACCACCGGCGAAGGTGGAATGATTACCACAAATAACGGCGAGTGGGCGGCTCGTATGAGAATGATGAGTCTCCACGGTCTCAGCCGAGATGCTTGGAACCGCTACTCTGCTCAAGGCTCGTGGTACTACGAGATACTATCCCCCGGGTTTAAATACAATCTGACCGACATTGCCGCCGCGCTCGGGTTAGCCCAGCTGAAGAAGTGTGACCGGTTTTGGAAAGGACGTGAGGGGTATGCTGCTATGTACCAGCAAGGCTTCCAGGGTTTTCCTGAGATCTTCTGCCCCCCGGCGGCTCCTCACGTACAACACGCATGGCACCTGTATGTGATCCAGTTGAATTTAGAGCTTTTAAGGATTGGTCGCGATGAATTCATCCGTCAGCTGCAGGAAGCCGGAGTCGGATGTAGTGTGCATTTCATTCCACTCCATTTACATCCCTATCACCGAGACATGGGAGGCTATCGACCGGAGGATTTTCCCGTTTCCACTAGGGTATTCAAACGTATCGTTTCGTTGCCGCTGTATTCAAAGATGTCTGAAGGCGAAATCAATCGTGTGATCGACACGGTTCGAGATCTTGTCAAGAGGAACCGACGGTGATGAAACGCGCGTTTGATATCTGCATGGCCGCTATAGGACTGGTTATCACGTCGCCGCTGCTTGCGGTTATCTCTGTTTTGATCAAACTTGACTCGTCTGGCCCGGTGATCTTTCGGCAGATCCGTGTGGGGCAAGGGTTTCGTCCGTTCGCAATTCAGAAGTTCCGTACGATGGTCGTCAATCCTCCCGGTAATTCTCTCCCTCTCACAGTGGGCGAGGATATACGTATAACGAGGGTTGGGCGAATCTTGCGGAAATTTAAGCTGGACGAATTGCCTCAATTGCTGAACGTTCTTGTCGGTGATATGAGCCTTGTAGGCCCACGGCCTGAAGTTCCGCGTTATGTTGAACGCTTGCGTTCTGAGTTCTCCGAGATTCTCGTTGTTCGTCCAGGAATCACAGACCTCGCCTCGTTGAGATATATCGATGAGGCAGCGCTTCTCGCCTATTCTTCAAATCCTGAAGAGGAGTATCTACGTAAAGTTCTTCCGGAAAAGTTACGGTTGGCAAAGCTGTATGTTCGCCACATGTCTTTACGACTCGATTTCGCAATTATCATACAAACGCTGTTACGTATTGCCAAGTTGCCTGTTGTGGTTTTCACGCTTCCTGAACTGAAGACAGCTGTAGAGAGTTCGCTAGATGCCTCGCTTTGGACAACGCTGTCGTCATTTGTTACGAGGTGGCGGAAGCCAATTATTGTCGTGGTTGATGTGGCTTTGATCATTCTGGCGAACTATCTGGCTTTTTTCTTAAGATATGACGGAGTTATTCCCGACAGTGAGCTTAACACCTTCGAACGGACAGTGCTTGGGTTAGTTGCCATTAGAGGAGTAGCGTTTGCGTTATTTGGCCTTAATGAAAGTTTGTGGAGATACACCAGTGTTTGGGATCTTCAAAATATTCTGAAGGGTATCTTCCTAAGTGCGGTCGTATTTTATGGTTGGGTCCATTGGGCCATGGAGGTCCATAGTTATCCTCGCTCCGTTTTTGCCATAGATGCTATGTTGCTCGTTGGGTTTCTTGCTGGGATCAGATTGTCATCGAGGATCTTTCGGGATAAGGCAGTTTTTCAGAAGAAACGGAAAGTTCTGGTGGTCGGTGCCGGCGACTCAGGGGAGCGGGTTGTGCGAGAGATGAAAACTCGTAGTGTGTTTAACTGCGACCCGATCGGACTCGTTGATGATAATATCGCGCTTCTTAATCAACGGATTCATGGAGTCCGAGTGTTGGGCACAGTGGGGGATATCCCCAAGCTTGTAGAAGGACTCAGACCCGAAGTGGTCGTGGTTGCGTTGCCCAACGCCACACCTGAGTTTCTTCGAGACCTTGTTATCAAATTGGAGCCATATGAGGTTTCGATCAAGACACTACCTGCCAAAGGGGAACTCCTGGCAGACCAAAGTACCGTGAGTCAGATGCGCAATATTTCTGTTCTTGACCTTTTGTCTCGTGCGCCCATAGATCTGGACAATGAGGCGACAAGGCAGATGGTCAGAGGGAAGTGTGTCTTGATCACTGGTGCTGGCGGGTCGATCGGCTCGGAATTGGCTCGACAAGTCAGCTTGTTCGATCCAAAATCGCTACTGCTCTACGAACGCCATGAGAACAGTCTGTACAACATTCATAAAGAATTGGATGACCAGAATCTGGCGTTTCCGGTTATTCCATTGATTGGAGATGTCACCGACGCGCATCGGCTTTGCGCCGTTTTGGAGCAGCACAAGCCTCAGATTTTGTTCCATGCAGCCGCGCATAAGCACGTTCCTCTCGTGGAATTGAATCCCCTTGAAGCGGTGAAGAATAATTGCCTCGGTACGCGGGTCACTGCCGAAGCTGCAAGTCTCTATGGGGTTGAACAATTTGTCCATATTTCAACTGACAAGGCGGTCAACCCCTCGAGCGTGATGGGTGCTACCAAACGAGTAGCTGAGCTCATCATTCAGGACATTGCGAGGACGAGTAAAACACGTTTCCTTCTTGTGCGATTTGGCAATGTGCTCGGTAGTAGCGGAAGTGTCGTTCTCCGTTTCCAGGAACAAATTCGATCCGGTGGGCCAGTAACCGTTACTCACCCTGAGATCCGGCGATACTTTATGCTGATCCCAGAGGCAGTCCAGTTGGTTCTTCAGGCGGCGACAATCGGGAAACAAGGGCACATATACATTCTTGACATGGGAGAACAAATCAAGGTTCTAGATATCGCCAGAAGCCTCATTAGGCTGTCCGGGTTCATTCCTGGGAAGGACATCACAATTCGTTTTGTCGGCCTTCGTCCAGGCGAAAAACTTTATGAGGAATTGGTTGGTGAAGGAGAGGAGGCGGTGAGCTCATCTCTCGACAAGATATTGCAGATCAGAACGATTTCTGAGGTGAATTTTGACGAGTTCCGGGGGAGACTATCTTTGCTGGAGGCTGCGAGTTATACTAATAAAACGGATGCCGTTCTTGATAGACTGAAAGAAATTGTTCCGACATTTAGAGCAGAATCCCCCACTCCTGAACTTCTTACTGCGCCCGCAAATTGTCGCCTCAGCAGCAAGGTAGATTAGGGTGTAGAAGACGGTGGATCCTTTACTAGCCTTTGGGAAGTATGTACTTTGTGAGAGCGTTGGAGTAAGTGATGCAAGCTACTGACTCTGGTGTTCCAGCTGAGCAGGTAGGATCGTTCACCATCCGTGAGTATCTACTCATTGCGTCGAGAAATCGCTGGGTTATTGCCGGCTCAATAGCGCTCTCACTGACACTCGCATTGGTGTATTATCTAGTAGCCACCAAATATTATCAGTCGAATGCATTGATCGTCACAGAAGGGCAGAGGGGAATCAATAGCCTCATCGACAAGAGTGGGAAAGCAGACCCAGAAGAAAATTTCGACCAAGTCCTATTCTTCATTCAACGGCAAATAATTAGCCAGGATTTCTTGGGTGAGGTTGCTAAGGAGGTTGGTCTGTATATAGATGGATTGGACGAGGAAGGACAGGCCGATGCCTTACGTGAGTTAGCCAGTAACACGAGTATCCAGCGCCTCAAAATGGATGCGGCTGCGGGCTTTAGTAGCTCGACCTTCATAGAAGGATTTGTGGTTTCCTTTCTGGACCAGGATCCCAATACCGCTATGAAAGTGACGGCACGGATCGCAGAGAAGTTCATCGAAGAAAATAATAAGGAACGAGAGAGAGAAGTTGAGGGTACCGGGGAATTTCTTGATGAAGAGCTCCGATTTCTGAAAAGCGAGCTGGAGAAGAAGGAAGAGAGCATCAGTCGTTTTAAGAAGTCTCACATGAGCGACCTCCCTCAACAAAGTGACGCGAATATTAGGGCGCTGGATCGTGTGGAAGGAGAGGTCACCACTACCAGCGAAAACCTGCAGCGCCAGTCTGACAAGCTGACCATGCTGAATCAAGCTGTTCAGCAGTACCGAGTCTCTGGCCAGCAAAGCCTATCGTTCGGAACTGCTCGCCTAGGGGAGCCTGACCCATTATTTCGCCGCTTGAAAGAGCTCCGGGAGAATCTGGTCAAGCTTAGAGCGGAATTCTGGGATGGATATCCTGAAATCGTCCTGACTAAAGAAGAAATTCGGCAGGTTGAGGAGGAATTAACGAATTTGTATGGTCGAGATGCAATCAGACCGGACAAGGCGGCTCTCCTTGACCCCTACCTTCAGGATCTGATGAAGCAGCAGGGTGAAGTGCGGGCTGAGATAGCGCTTCTCCAACACCGCCTTGAACAACTGCAGGTCAGCAAGAGAGATCTCGAAAAGCGACTAGAAAAGTCGCCTCAGGTTGAACAAGAGCTACTGGTTCTGGAGCGCGACTACAACAACATGAAATCTAATTATGCGATGCTCCTGGATAAGCGGTTGCACGCGAGGATCGCAGAAAATATAGAAAAGAGACAGGTGCAAGGCAAGTTCAGAATTCTGGACCGCGCCAGTTTTCCGCGAGCCCCCGTTGTTCCGAACAAGTTGAAGGTGTTGGTGCTGGGCCTCCTTTTCGGATGTGCATCTGGTGCGGGGTTGGCAATACTGCGTGAACGACTCACTCCCCAGTTCCGAGCTCCCGAGGATGTGGAACTCCTTCTGGCAGGTCCTCGATTGTTGGCGGCCATTCCAGATTTCTCATCACTGTGGCGTTCAGGATCCGATTCTCAGAACTTGCAAGGCTCTTATCTCCTGAGACGACCGTTGGGCATGGCTTTGAGGTCTCAGCCCGAGGCTATGCCGAACAATCCACCATTGGATAATCGTCCGAGCTTCAGGGAAGTCGACAGGAGATTTGTGACGAAAATGTTTCCGCGGTCCATGGCGGCCGAACAGTATCGTGTTGCTGCTGCAAGGTTGCAACTCTTCAATCCAACTGGTGCTCCAATGGTAGCGGCCGTAACGAGTGCCATCAAGGGCGAAGGAAAAACAACAACAGTTGTTAATTTGGGTTATACCCTGTCCCGTGACTTTGGAAGGCGAGTTCTTCTGGTAGACTGTGACTTTATTTTTCCCGAACTGAAGGCATTCATAGAAACACCCATAAGATATGGGCTAGTTGATTGCTTAAGAAGTGATACCCCACCACAACAGGCAATGAGCCCATTTACTGATGTTCCATGTTGGATTATGCCAGCTGGAGAGGGTGTGGGGGATTCCAACGAGCTCTTAAGAGCTGGTCAACTCAATCGTGTTCTTTCACAATTACGAGAAGAGTTTGATTATATTCTTCTGAATGCCCCACCAATCTTGCCAGTTGCCACGATGAATGTCTTGGAAAGCCACAGCGATTTCCTTCTTCTTGTGGTGCGAGCAAACTTAACGGCAACACAAGCCGTCACGCAGGCGCTCGGTTCGCTGCGTGCGTCCAAGCCCATTCATGTGATTCTTAATGGTGTCGCAGCAAACTCACTCCCGAGTTATATGTTGGACTATGGTGCCAGCGAGAGTCGTGTAGCTGTATAAGGTATGTTGTAAGAGTCTGTTTGTAGCGCCTTGACCTTCCCCCGATTTCAGATCCCCCTGTAGTAAGGAGGAACAGGATGAGCTCGGAGGAGTGCATGCCCATGACCTTCCCCCGCTTATTACGCCACGGCTGAGTAAGTGCACTCCTGTGTCAATTGGGCCCTGGTTTCATAGTTATGCATGAACTCCTGGGGTGTCACATCCCCAATGGTACTGTGTGTGTCCGCTCCTCATTGTATTCCCGCCGCCATGCTTCTGTAAGCTTCCCCGTCAAGGAGACACTTCGAAAGGAGAAGTTCTCGCTTCAAGATGGGCCCGATACAGGGCTGGCGGGATGCCGTCCAGCGGGTCATGGGGCCGCTCTTCGTTGTACTCCTGCATCCATTGGGCACTGATCTCCCGCACCTTGCTCGAGCGTGTCGAACACATAGGCATCCCGCACTTCATGCCGGAACATCCGATTGAACCGTTCCACAAAGGCATTTTGACTCGGCCTGCCCGGTTGAATATAGCGCAGAGCGATGCTGTGCTCCGCACACCAGCCGGCAAAGCACTCCGCCAGAAATTCTGGCCCATTGTCGAGGCGCAAGGCCTGGGGCTGTCCCCGCCAGGCCACCACCTGCTCCAACACCCGGATCACTCGTTCAGCGGGCAGCGAGGTATCAATCTCGATCGCGAGACCCTCTCGCACGCCTTCATCCAGGACATTCAACGTTCGGAACCGGCGTCCACCATAGAGCGTGTCACTCATAAAGTCCACGGCCCACACCGCATTGGGCGTAGGCACGACGGTCAACGGGTGACGGAGGCGCACCGGTAGACGCTTCTTCGTGCGTCGAGGCAGATTCAACCGCAGCTGGCAATAGACCCGCCACACTCGTTTAGCATTCCAGCGATGCCCCTCTAGCCGTACCCGGGCAAAACATTTCCAGAAGCCTCAGCGTGGGTGAGCTGCGACCACGGCCGTCAGCGCAACAATCACCGGCGCATCCCGCCGCGCCCACTCCATCACCGGCCGGTAGTACGTCGCGCGCCCCAGCCCCACTGCCCGATAGGCCCGCTGAACCGGAAGCCCGTGCTCCGCGACCAACTGCGTCACGAGTTCCCGGCGTTCAGCGGGCCTTACAGCTTCTTTGCGATCACATCCTTCAGCGCAGCATTCTCTAAGGAGAGTTCCGCATACATCCGTTTCAGACGACTATTTTCCTGTTCCAATTCCTTCAGCCGCTTCACGTCCGAAGCCTCCAAGCCGCCGTACTTAGCCTTCCACTTATAGTACGTGGCGGAGCTGATGCCGTAGTGCCGCCAAATCTCATTGACCGGGCGGCCAGCGTCAGCCTCTTTGAGAATCGACACGATTTGGGTTTCGGTGAACTTTGACTGCCGCATGAGAACCTCCTGGCTAAGGGTGACTATTGCGCCAGAACGTTCTCCTTTCAGACTGTCTCAAATTAGGTAGGAGCTTACAGAAGCTTGGGCGAGCCACAAGAGCTTGCGGCCGAAGAATGGCAGCGGCAACGGCACGGATTTTCGCGGCACACAAAGGGAGAACGACTCGCATGAAAACCTGACCGATCCCGACAGCCGCCTGTACCGGAAATCACATGGGCAGGAAAGCCGGCTTTGCTATATAGGCCACGCAGTGATGAGAACGGTCACGGCCTCGCGTTCACAGGCGCGGTCACGCCGGTGGCGGGAACGGCGGAGCGCGATGCGTCTCTCTAGCCGCTCAAAAAGGTCAGACACACAAACAAACAGCGCCGCATCACGGCAAGCGTAGACAAGCGCTGCGACACGCGCGGCCATGTCGCCGCATTGCGCAAGGAAGGCATCACGCCGCATGTGGCCATGAACGAAACCCGAAACCCGAAACGGCGGCTCGGCCATCGACGACCGCATCACGCGGTATCCGGGCTGCGGCACGTCGCAGACCTGCCGCACGATGATCGAATGCGTCTTCGGCTTGGGCAAGCCGCACGGCACGATGCGCAAGGCGAAGTTGCGTGGCTGTGCCAACGTCGCGTCCGTCTTCATGCTCAACCTCATCGGCTACAATTTTGTCCGTATCCTGAAGCTGCTCGCCGGAACTGGGGTAAACTCGCCCGCCAACACAAACTGGCGGCGGAGGGCAGAGTGAAAAACTCGTACACAGGCCATCACGCCAGGGAAAAGGGGGAGAGGCTAGAGAAACTTGGAGTTTTTCTGCTGACCACTAGAAAACACTTTTACTGACCTCGTTCGAGTACGCACTTTCATTCCCAGCAATGTCGAAGGCTGTGACAACGAAGAAATACGTCGTGCCGAATTTGAGGCCGATTGCCTGGTAGGTTGTCACATTTCCGATAAGTGTAGCAATTGGCGCTCCATAGGCTCCCGATACTGTTGCTCGATACACTTTATACCCAGCCAAATCTTTCTCCTTGTTTGCGTTCCACGTCAGTGTTGCCGACGAGTTCGACGGGGCATTGAGAGTTAGGATGACGTTAGCCGTTTTGGTCAATCCTCCACCGGTTACAGTAATCGTGGCGGTGTTATTTCCCGGTTTGGCGGTGGTGGTATTTACGCTTGCTATGATTGTCCCATTCTTTGTACCCGAGGCTGGACTGAGTGATAGCCAGGAAGCGTTGTGACTTGCTGTCCATGTTCCGGTTGAACCTAGTGTGATGGTTTGAGCCGATGGATTTGCTGCGCCTTGCGTCGCCGTAAAGGTGAGGTCCCCGGGCGTTACGGTCAATGAGGCTGCGGAGACCGTTAGGGTCACCTGGACGGTTCTTGTACTGCCCCCGGCGGTGACGGTGATGAGGGCATTGTGTGTCCCCACCGAAAGGTTTCCTAGGTCTACATTTGCAGAGATAGATCCGTTGCCAGAGCCAGAGGTTGGGCTCAGTGTGAGCCAGGTGGCGTTGTCGCTGGCATTCCAGTTCAGCGTACCCCCGCCGGTATTACTAATATTGAGCGTTTGAGTAGCTGGGTTCCCACCACCTTGCAGGGCGGTGAAGGTCAAGCTTGAGGGAGTTGCCCCAAGGGAAGGTGGCACGGGCGCTGCGGTTACGGTGACGGTGACTGGTACAGAAGCACTTTTTGCTCCTGGAGCAGTGACGGTGACCACACTACTGTAAGTCCCTACAGCCAGTGATCCTGTCGCGACGTTCACGGTTATTGTGCCACGGTTGGATCCAGAAACAGGTGAGAGCGCCAGCCAGGTGGCGTTGTCGCTGGCATTCCAGTTCAGCGTACCCCCACCGGTATTACTAATATTGAGAGCTTGAGCAGTTGGGTTGCCGCTGCTCCGCTGGATGGCGAAGGAGAGGCTAGTTGGACTTACCCCAATGGTGGGAGGCACGGGAGCCGGCGTTATAGTGGGGGGGGCCACAAGTTGTCTTAATACAGGCATCTCGGCCATCAGCCGGAGCAAGGGCGCTGAAAGTTTGCTGGTCTGGCTCGAGCTAGGCGACTGTGCTGCCGCCACTGAGGATGTCGCTGCTGATGCTGAGGGTACGTAAGAAGTCCCTGGCGCGAGGCCTAATAAAATGATGGTTATGCCACCTGCGAAAAAGAGTAATCCCTGAGTAGTCTGGCGCATTGTTCGAATCCTCCGTAACGACTATGGCGAGCGGCTGATGTATTCGAGTTAAAAAGCTAGAGTTGGCTCTGAGCAAGTTGAGTGCCTCCTACAAGAAGTAAATACGTTCAGGAAGACAGAACGTGTGACAGGGAGGTTCTTATACGTTAATGGCATTTTGTGAAACCTGCTGCTCGTAGAAGCGTGTTTTCGGAGAGAAAATATTTGCTGGGGGAGGGCGGACAATCGTCGCTTCAAGGTACAGATGAAGTAACTTCTCACCTATTACTTCCCAATGCATTGATATATCAATAACTATTGTGGGGATTGCTGTAGTTTGTCAGCGGATCGTCTTGATATTATTAGAGGTCATTTCTCGGTAGAGATCTTTTTAGAGGGTCGGACCTACGGGACCGATCGTGCCAATGAACGCAGGAGTCAACCCGGTGCTGTCCATCCATCCATCCATTCCTTGACGATTGTGGTGTCTTCTGCCATTGTTAACCCCGTTCATACTGGGGCTTTAGGTGGCGCTAGCTTGGGAGATGATATGACGAAGCGGCAATCTCGTTCCATCGCTGTGGTCGGGTTGGGATACGTAGGGCTTCCGATTGCAGTGGCATTCGGGAAGATCGGCTCTGTGATTGGATTCGATGTCAACGAGAAGAAAATTGAAGAATTGCGCAAAGGCATCGATCGGACAGGGGAAGTGTCGGAAAAAGATTTGGCCTCATCACAAGTGAGGTATACGTCTCAACCAGCCGACCTCAAAAATGCAGATTTCATCATCGTGGCAGTGCCTACGCCTATTAATGAGGCATTACAACCCGACCTGACCGCGTTGCAGAAGGCCTCAGAGCTGATTGGACGGAACCTTTCCAAGGACTCCATCGTAGTGTATGAATCTACTGTCTATCCCGGTGCGACGGAGGAAGTGTGCTTGCCAATTTTAGAGCGAACATCCGGCATGAAAGCCGGAGATGACTTCAAACTTGGGTACTCGCCGGAAAGGATAAATCCTGGCGACAAGGAACATACCCTCGAAAAGATTGTCAAGGTAGTATCGGCACAGGACCATGAGTCTCTTGATGTCGTAGCAGATACCTATGCATTAGTGGTGAAGGCTGGTATTCATCGGGCCTCCAGCATCAAAGTGGCGGAGGCAGCCAAAGTCATTGAGAATACCCAGCGCGACCTGAATATTGCCCTCATGAACGAATTGTCCCTTATCTTTCACCGACTGGGAATAGATACTAAGTCAGTTCTTGAGGCAGCAGGAACAAAGTGGAACTTTCTCAAGTTTTCTCCCGGCCTTGTTGGTGGCCATTGCATAGGCGTGGATCCTTATTATTTGACATCGAAAGCGGAATCGGTGGGCTATCATCCGGAGGTGATCCTTGCTGGAAGGCGCATTAACAACGGCATGGGGAAGTTTGTAGCGGAGCATACCATGAAGTTGTTGAGCCAGTCAGCGCGCCCTACCAATGAATTACGAGTAGGAGTACTTGGACTCACCTTCAAAGAAAATGTGCCGGATCTCCGTAATAGCCGAGTGCCTGATATCATTCGCGAACTCCATGAGTATGGGGTTGAAGTGCTGGTGCATGATCCTATTGCAGAAACGGAGGAGGCGTTGGCAGAGTATGGCATTCGTCTCCTCGATTGGAACAAGATGAAAGATCTTGATGGATTGGTCCTCGCCGTCGCACATGAGAAATTTTCCAAGTTGGGCATAATGGACCTGCTAAAACCTCTTCGAACTCAGCAACAAGGTGTCGTGATTGACGTCAAGGGCATTCTGGATTCACGCCAAATCCCTGCCACGATCAAGTACTGGCGGCTGTAATGTTTCTCCGATCTCTTCCGAGGTAAACTAGCCAGGATGATCGGAAGTCCTTTCTTCCGCCAAGACCGTAGCAAAAGCTTCTTACCGCCCCTCCTCGGCTTCTAGGCTTTTTCTTTGAGCGTTTCTTGATCCGTAGTATAAGAAATTGATGTCTGTGAGGGGCGATCGGGCCATGCTGCCTGGTACGCGTCCTAAGGAGACCAGATCGTGGCTTGCTGTCGACGGGCATGTCTACATGCGCTCGCACTCGTCATCCTCTTGCTAACAGGGTGCTCTCTATTTGTATCTCCAGAAGTCAATCGAGGGGATCAATATTTGGCGGAGGAGCAATGGGAAGCGGCTAGCCTTGCATACAAGCAAGCGTTAAAAGAAGATCCTTTTAATCCCACTCTTCAGAGCAAATATGCGTTGGCTCGTGGACGTACAGCTGCAATGTATGCTGAACGTGGCCGTGCTTTCATAAGAGATGGCCAAGATGATCTCGCGCTTGAAGAATTCAAGCGCGCACTCACCATAGAACCCTCCAGTGTCGAGTACCAATCCGGCTTTCAGGAGGCTACTCGCTTGAAGGAGTCACGATCTCAGTTTCGTGAGGCAGAACGTCTGGCACAACTGGGGAGAATGGAGGAGGCATTAGGTAGCTATACACGGGCTGTGGAACTTGATCCGACATACCAAGCACCGCTAGATGGCATCGCTCGACTCACTGAAGAGCAACAAGCGCTTAGCAGAGCGGAGGGGATGAAGGAGCCCGTGACCCTGAAATTCAAGAGTGCTGGTATCAAGGAAATCATGGAGGCTGTGGCAAAAGCTAGTGGCCAGACCCTCGTGTTCGACAAAGACGTCAGAAATGATCCCATATCAATCTCTATTCAGGACACGCCATTTGAAGAAGCCTTTCGATTGATCCTCAATAGCAATAGTTTATTTGCGCGTCGGATATCTTCGACCGTTCTGGTCGTGAGCCCTGATACCAAGCAAAAGCAGGAACAGTATCAGGACCTGATGATCCGGACATTCTATCTGTCGACGGCGAAGGCTAAAGATATGGTGCTCCTACTCAAGAGCATGTTGGATTCGAAGCGAATGCATGCGAACGAGCAGCTGAATGCCATTGTCATTCGTGATCAGCCGGAGAAATTGGAACTTGCGGAAAAGATCATCCTTGCCAATGACCGTCAGGAACCTGAGGTCCTCTTTGATCTCGAAGTGCTGGAGGTCAACCGTACGAAGAATCAGACGTATGGGCTGAATTATCCGAAACAAGCCGGGGCTGGATTGATTGCCTCTGGATTCACGGGAACTCTGGCCGCAGAGGCCGTACAACTGACATACCGGCAACTGACCAATCTGGGCCCCGACAACTATCTCTTCAAACTGCCGACAACCGTGTTGCTGGATTTCTTTAAGCAGCAATCTGATGCCAAGACACTTGCTTCGCCAAAAATCCGTGTCATCAATAACAAGAAAGCGGAGATTAACATCGGAGATAAACAACCGATCCTTCTCTCCACGACGAATGTATTACCGGGGCAAGCCACTACGGGAGCTGTCCCGACTACCTCAACCGTCACGTCAATCGAGTTTCGAGATACGGGTGTCAAGCTGACCGTAGAACCTTCCATCCGATTGGGCAATGAGTTGTCGCTGAAGATAAAGGTAGAGGTCATACGGGTCGGTGATCAAGTCACACTTCAGGCTTCTCCTCTCATTCAGCAATTCAAGTTCGGCAACCGCTCTGCTGAAACGACCCTCAATATGAGAGATGGTGAAACAATCGTCATCGGTGGACTTCTCCAAGAAGAAGATCGCCGAACACGTGTCACCATACCATGGGTCGGGGATTTGCCGCTCATCGGGAATTTGTTGAGTTCGTTCAAGACCGAGCGAGTCACAACGGAAGTGATCTTGACCATTACCCCCCGTATTGCACAGCCGCCACTTCCTCCGGGCTCTACGAATCAGGCGTTTTGGTCTGGGACTGAATTCAACTATTCGACTAGCCCAGCGTTCTCCGGTTCGACAACAAAGATCTCGACCTCTTTGCAGGGTGATCGAGGAAGGCCGGCAAATCGGCTTGGCATGACACCCAAAGGTGCAACGCAGGTGAACCCGGTCCAACCACTGACCGAGTTGGCCACGCCAGGTCCTGTTTTGGAGGTGAAGCCTGATGACGCTGTTGTCCAAACCGGTAAGGAGGTGAGGATAGCCATTGTAGATGCTCGAATCCGAGCATCTGGTGCGGACACCTTTAGGTTGGAATATGACCCTGAGATTCTGGAATTCAAGGGGCTTGGCGACGCAAAACTGCTCCCACGAGGTGAGACGACAGATGGAAACCGAGTGAGAACACTCATGTTTCAACCGGTTCATCCGGATCAGCGGTCGCCTCGGGCCGTGAACCTCACCTTTGTGGGAAAGGCACCAGGGGTATCGCCCGTTCGCGTGGAGTTGAGTAGCTCAGAAGCATCTTCCAGGGCCACCGGATCGGGGGTCGTGAGAGTTCGGTGAAGGAGGGTGGGCTAACATTAGTCGAAGTCCTTGTCACCATGACGATTGTCGTACTGTTGGCTTCGATAGCCATGCCTCTCAGTAAAGTATCGACCAAACGAACTCATGAAATTCAGCTGCGCCAACAACTTCGAATCATTCGCGGTGCCATTGATCTGTTCAAGATGGAGTGGAATCGTGACGGGAATGTCCTTCTGGGGCCTGTGTGCCTGAAGAATAAGTTGGTCTGCAAGGAAGTCTCCGGCCCCTACGGATATCCAAAGTCACTGGATATGTTATTGGGGGTGAACCTCACCGGAGAAGAGGCAACCGTTCGAGGCACAACGGTCAGGCGTTACTTACGGGTCATGCCGGTCGATCCTCTGACGGGAAAATCAGATTGGCTGTTGCGTTGTTACAAGGACCGTCCAAAGCCGACGAGCTGGTGTGGCGAGGATGTCTACGATGTGATGACGCAGAGCGAAGCCACTGCGTTGGATGGCACGAAGTATCAGGATTGGTAGAGGCATGGAATGGAGTATGAAAAAGGTTTCACGCTCGTCGAACTGATGATTGTGGTGTCCATTGTTGGGATTTTAGCCACGATCGCCGCTCCATCGTATCAATCATCCCTGATTAGAGCGAAGGAAACGGTCTTGAGGCAGGATCTTTTTACTCTGCGCGAGTTACTCGATCATCACCGTGCCGACCAGGGGAAGTATCCCCCATCCTTAGAAGGCTTGGTGTCGGCTGGATATCTTAGGGCTATCCCGAAAGACCCATTTACGAATTCGTCGAGTTCCTGGCAAGAAATTACCGAACCGACAGAGGGCGGCATCTTTGATGTGTATTCTGGGTCCGACTTGGTTGGGACAAATGACACTCCCTATAACAAATGGTGATCGTGTCGTGAGGGCATGTTGGCAGGGACTGTGTCCACTGCGCGTGGTTTACAAATGGGCGCAGCGGAGCATGGTGAGCGGAGTTGTTCTGATGGGGATGGTGGCATGTAGTCCGCTTGAGCCTATCCTGGATCCTGAGATGTCGGATCTCCAACTCACTGTCGATACCCTCAAAAGTTCATTACGAAACGCCCAACGAACGATTACCGAACTCCAGACAGAAGTCGATCAGCGGCGCCAATCATACGCCGATCTACAGATTCTCCGGGCTCAACTCGAGGGGACTGGTTGGGAAGTGGAACGCCGGCTGGCCGAAGCTCGCCGGGTGATTGATCTCCAACGAGAGGAGTTGGCCAGAGCGCGCTCTGAGCGAGAGCGGATGGGGCGAACGACAGCCGCATTACAGAGTCAGCTGCGGCACCTTCGAAAACAGGTGTCACACCTCGGAAAACAGACGCAGGGAGCGGCGTCGCCGGCCTCGATCACTTCGCAGCAGGATGAACGAGTGGATGCGACGAAGGTGGGGTTTGCCCAGGAGGCTCAGCGGGACGAGGTTCAGGAATCGGTGGACAGGATCTCTTCGGCCAGAGCCGCCTCGGTTGCTACGCACTCTCCAACTGTCTCCAGTCATGTGAGCGTGGCGATTAGGCCTGGAGATACGCTTTGGAGTCTAGCGAAGCGACATCAGACAACGGTGGCACACCTCATGGTCATCAACGAGCTTATCGATGATCGCATTCACGTGGGCCAACTTCTCAGTGTTCCGATGCGATCTGCCGATGCATCCGAAGATGAAGGGATGTAGGGGGCACGGTGAGTCGTTCGCATGTTCGAAAGGCTTAGGGTATGGCAGTATTTGCGTACCGAGTAGCGCGCCCCGATGGATCCATGATTAACGGCCATGTTGAAGGAGAAGAGGAGGCCCTCGTTCGTGCCAAGCTAGAAGCGCAGGGCTTATTGGTGTTTCATCTCCACAGGCGTGGAATGCCCACAGTGGAGGTGGCGAAGCCTTGGTTTCGTGGACGGCTTCCGGTGGGGCAGTTCTTGATCTTCAACCAAGAGCTCTTGGCGCTCATCAGATCGGGATTGCCGATCTTACGAGTCTGGGACTTGCTCATCGAACGCGCTGGACATCCTGGGTTTCAACAGACCCTCCGCGAGGTGAAGGCGGATATTCGAGGTGGCGCCTCCGCCTCGGATGCGCTGGGAAAACACGCTGCATATTTTTCAGATCTCTATGTTGCGACCATACGAGCAGGGGAACAATCCGGCAACCTGCCGGATGTGCTCCAACGGTACGTGGCATATCTGAAACTGATGATCGCCCTTCGTCAAAAGGTAACCAAGGCCATCTCCTATCCGATTGTTCTTATTCTCATTGGCATCGCGGTGATTGGTTTTCTGTTGACCTATGTGATGCCGACCTTTGTCTCCGTGTACGGAGAATCGGCGAGGACCTTACCATGGGCAACCCAAGTACTACTCAGTGCCGTGACCCATGCTGAGGCATGGGCTATTCCGGCAGTGGCTGTCGTCGGGGCCACCTTGTTGGGCACACGAGCGTACTACAAGACATCGGCAGGGCGTGTGTCGATCGATCGCCTTTCTCTGAAACTTCCCCTGGTGGGTCAGATTATTGTCCAACACAATACCGTCCAACTTGCGAGAACGTTGGGAACGATTCTCGGCGGTGGGACTCCGCTTGTGGATGCGCTCTACAGCGCGCGAACGGCGGTTTCAAACCAGTTTGTTTCGCAACAGCTGGCGCCGGCTGTCGATGAGATTCGTGAAGGGGCGACGCTCGCGAAGGCGTTGGACCGGCCGAAGGTCCTTCCTAGACTTGCGATCGAGATGCTCGCGGTGGGGGAGGAAACCGGTTCCCTGGATGCGATGCTGAGAGATATTGCAGAGTTCTATGAGGGGGACCTTGATACCAGGCTTGCCACGCTCACCACATGGATCGAACCGGCTCTCCTACTCATCATGGGAGTAATGGTCGGTGGGATCGTCATCGTGATGTATCTACCGGTCTTTCAGATGGCTGGAACGGTCGGAGGCTAGAGATGCGTGCGTCAGACGGTGAACCAACAGGGCGGCTGGTGAGGGAGGTTTCTCATGCCAGGTAGCCTTGTTCGTCCTTCCCTGGCAGACGTGGTGGTAAGGCAGGGCTTGGTCGACAAGCAAGCTGTTGACGAGGTTCTCCGTCGATTGAACCAAGTACCCGCAACATTGGGGCAAACGCTAGTCGCTGAAGGGCTCCTCTCAGAAGACCAGTTGGCCCAGGCCTTGGCTACACGGTACGACCTTCCGTACGACGCACTCGTCGATTTTCGCGTCGATCCTCGATATTTCGAGGCTATGTCCGTCAAACTCATGCAGCGCGTTCCCTTTGTGCCTATCGCCGAGCATTCAGGCATACTGACGATTGCCATTGCAGACCCTCAAAATCTGTTAGCGCTTGATGAGTTGGAACTCATGATTCAGAAGCCGCTGGATCGAGTTGTCAGCTCCAAGAGCGCAATTCTGGCCGCACTGGAACGTAGTGAAGGATCGAGTCACGCGCTGCGTGAGCTCGAAGCGGAATATCGATCGGTTCTCGTGAAAGAAGATGATCGAGGAGAAGAAATCCCTGCGCTCGATCAGGCCGGCGAAGATCAAAGTCCTGCAGTCAAATTACTGGACTCGATCTTGCTCAGTGCGATGCAACGTCGCGCCAGCGATATCCACATTGAGGCGGCCGACCGTTCAACGAAAGTAAAGCTTCGTGTCGACGGCATTCTGATTCCAGCCATGGAACCATTGGACATTCGATTGCATGCTCCCTTGGTCTCTCGCCTGAAGGTTATGTCGGAGCTGGACATTGCCGAGCGTCGAGTACCTCAAGACGGAAGTTTTCGTATGAGACTGGATCGGAAGACAGTGGATTTCCGCGTGTCCATCCTGCCAAGCGTGTTTGGTGAGTCGGTCGTCATCAGAATACTCGATCGGGATTCCATCGCGACCGGAGTGTCAGCCTTGAAGCTGGAACGGCTCGGTTTTAACCCGGAAGATCTGAAGCGGTTTCGTCGAGCGATCACTCGACCATACGGCATGGTATTGGTGACCGGGCCGACCGGAAGCGGAAAGACCACGACCTTGTATGCGGCCATCTCCGAAATGAACACGCTCGAAGACAAACTCATCACAATTGAAGATCCAGTTGAATACCAGTTTCCAGGGGTGGTGCAGATTCCTGTCAATGAAAAGAAGGGGCTGACGTTTGCCCGAGGCCTGCGGTCCATCCTGCGCCATGACCCGGACAAGATCATGGTCGGCGAAATTCGAGATCCTGAGACCGCGCAGATCGCTATTCAATCAGCTCTGACAGGCCATCTCGTCTTGACGACCGTTCACGCGAACAATGTGTTTGATGTGATCGGGCGATTCGCGTCGATGGGGATTGATACCTATAATTTCTTGGCCGCGCTCAACTGCGTGTTGGCGCAGAGGCTGGTCCGAATCTTATGTCCGTCCTGTCGGACAGCAGTAGAAGCTCAACAAGTCCTCATTGAGGAGTCAGGATTGGATTACGAACAGTACAAAGATACGCCGTTCTATGAGGGGAAGGGATGTCCACAATGCCACGGGACCGGATACCGGGGAAGAAAATGCATCACGGAATTTCTCGATTTAACGGATGAGATCAAGGAGATGATTCATGCGGAACGGCCGCTGTCGGAGATTCGGTATCGAGCGGTGACGGACGGGATGATCACGCTTCGGCAATCGGCACTCAAGAAGATGTTGAATGGGGAGACGTCGCTTCGCGAGGTCAATCGTGTAACCTTCAGCGAAGAGGGATGATATGATCTGGGACTGGTGGAGCAGTAGGCCCCAGTATTGTCTGAAATTCGGAACCGACTCACTCGCGTGGGCTGAGAGTGGACGAGGCTGGCGTGGACAACGTCGGCGCAGGTGTTCCATGTCCTCGCTTCCGAACGACATGATCAGCCCCTCCCCGATGGGCCTCAATTTGTCTAACCTTTCGGCGTTAGCCGATCACATCCTGAATCTAACCAATTCAAAAGGAACTGCCAGGGGAGCGGGCGGGGCTGCCCGTTCGGTTGTTCCTCGACGAATCACCGTCCTGCTTCCAGATTCTGCAGTGAGAGCGGCGGTGCTTCACTTTGAACAGATTCCCACTCAGCGCGAGGAGCGAGAGAACCTCATTCGGTGGCGGTTGGGGCAGGAGCAGCTATTCCCGCTCAACGGAGCCAAGATTGTGTTCCAAGTCTTTCGCGATCAAGAATCGAACCCATCCGGAGGCCACACAGTGTTGACGGCATCGATCCAGGAATCGGTGCTCCAACAGTATGAATCGCTCTGCGAATCTGTTGGATTGATTCCATACGATATCGGTATGACAAGCCTCAGGTTGCTCAATCTTTGGAGGCGTGTGTCAGATAGGTCGAAGTGGTTGCACCGCACCATTCTGTGGGTCAATTTGTCCGACCGAGCGCTGACTATAATCGTGTGCCGTCGAGGATACCCGCTATTTTACCGATGCAAACTCTTGGGCGAAGACGTGTCCGACCTCCGGAGCAAGCCCGAGCTGCTACAGAGGGTGCTAGAAGAGTGCAGTGCGTCGCTGGAAGTCTGTCATCAGCGGCACCCTTCTGTGACCGTCGATCAAGCCGTGATCTGTGCAGAGGGGGAGGTTTCAACCTTTCAGGAACAGATTGAGGACGAACTTCAACTTTCGGCCGAGCAACTGCATTGGAAGTCGGTTGAGACGCTCGGCTGGGTGGCAAAAGAAAACCATCGAGGGATGACATCATTGGCAGCGTTGGCAGGATTGCCATAATGTTGTGGGATGCCTATTGGAATGAACGCATTTCTCAAACCATTGAAGTTTAACTGGCTGAAAGGCGGTGGCGAACACTTTCAGGTCAATCTATGCAGCCGATACCGCTCTGCTGTGGCCCCCCTCCGTCTTCTGTTGATAGGGAGCTGTATCCTCCTTGTGTCTGACATACTCTGGAATCTCGCGCAAGCCATGGCGACGTATCAAGAGTGTCGAACGATCGAAGATCAGTTAAAGCGAGTCCGGCAGCAGGACCTTGACTTCATTGCGGAGGCAACGCGTGAACGGGTTGATTTATCGGATCAGGCAGTAAGTCGTCTGTCTTTCGAGATCGAATTGGCCAACCAACTTCTTCAAAAAAGAACATTTTCGTGGACAAAGTTTCTGACAGAATTAGAGCAGGCCGTCCCTTCACGTCTGGCGCTGAGCAGTGTGCGCCTTGATCAAGCGGGGACAATGGTTCGAGTAACCGGGACCGCCATGACGTTGGAGGACATCACGGCATTCACCGTAGGGCTTCAGGATCATGCGATGTTTAACGATCCAATACTCGCGCAACATCGTGCCGGCCCCAATGGGTTGGTGGAATTTGATGTCACTGTACAGTATCACCAGGATGGAGTGTAAGGGATGAAAGAGCGTCTGATTGTCGTGCTGCGGCATCCTTTCGCACCATTGCTTCCTTGGATGAGTGTCGTCGTGAGCCTTCTGGTCATGTTGTTCGTTGTGCAAGATGTTGGGTTAGCCGGTCTTCTGTCGACACGAGATCGATTAGAGAAGGATTGGGTCGCAACGCGGCAGTCGTTACTTCAGCACCGAGAGGCTAGAAAAGCACAAAAAGATCTGACTGAAGTGTGGGCCTTGTTGCCAGACGAACGGGATTTTGCTCCCTTGGCACTGGGGATTTCGGAAGAAGCGAAGCGTGATCGAGTCACCATGCCGGCCCTGTCGTATCGGACCGAACCGACGTCCGTTGCTAATACGAGCAAAGGATTGCTCCAGGGACCAATGAGCGGACGCTATGAGGATCTCCGCCGGTTCATTCATAACTTGGAGACAGCGGATGAGTTGTTGTTCATAGAGGATTTGGAGCTCAGTCGATCTGGAGGTGCACAAGATGACATCTTGACCTTCAATGTCAAAATTGCGACGTATCTTCGTACAGATTCGGAGAGGCCCATCCTGTCGGACGTGGGGCAATAGCCATGGAGCCTAGAAAGAAGGTGGTTTTGGCATCCTCAGTGATTCTTGTCTGGGTTGGATTGGCAGCTTGGCAATGGCATTTTATGGAGGAGCCGCTGCATGTGCCGCTCACGAATATCACGGGCCTTCCTGCTTCAGGAGAACAGGCCGCGGCTACCGGACCCAGCAGGCGTGTACAGGTGGAACTTCTTGCCTCGGCGAGCGTTCATCGTGAGGCAGAGTTCACGGCACCTCGGAATATTTTTGCGATACCTCGTCCTGATGGCTCACTTCCTCTCAGCAAAGACACGGTGCCGGAGGAGCAGCAAGGTTCGGTTTTGGAGGAGAACGGTGCCGAACAGGTAGAGGAACCGACACAGTACAAATATCTGGGATTTTTACACGTCGGCGAGGGGCGGCAGAAACGCAAGGATATGGCTCTGCTGAGTAAAGACGATGAGGTGATGATGCTCCAAGTAGGAGACCGCGTTGACGATCATCTGATTCTCCGATCAATCACGGCCGAGAGCGTGACCATGCGTGATACCGATACCCGGATGGAAAAAACTGTGCAGTTGTCGGATGACACCGTGGAGCAGGAGTGAGAGGTGATGCAGGGTATCGTGTCCTCTCTGAGACGGCGGGAAGCCGGATTCTCCTACCTTATGGTCATGCTCGCCATCACCGTCATAGGTCTGACGATGACGATGACGGCTCGGCAGTGGAAGGTAATTGTTCAGCGGGAGTTGGAAGCTGATTTATTGGCCAAGGGGATCGAAATTCAAACGGCGTTGGCACTGTACTCGGCCAACAGAAAAGCCGGGAGAGTCATGCCTGGCGAGGTATACCCCCAGTCGCTTGCCGAACTGACGAAGCCACCCAAACCGTTTCTCAGGAAGGTCTATTTTGATCCGGTAGGAAGGGGTGAGTGGCAACTCATTCGTGCCCCGACTGGAGGTATTATGGGAGTGCGGAGTAAAAGCCGGGAGAGGCCGATCAAGCAGAGCAACTTTCCACTCGCCGTTCGTCACTTCCAGGGAACACCTACCTACTTTGATTGGGCCTTCCAATATCCCAACCCATCCATGGCAGCGGGAGCTGGATCCGTTGTGACGTCGGGACCAGGACAGCCAGCTATACCGACTCAACCGATGGGCCAAGGAGAAGGGGTGGCTCCCGATTCTGTCCCCGCGGAGGAATCATTGGATGTGCAAGACCAAGGCATAGATTCCATCGACTCGCTTCCAATGCCGGACGTCGATGTGCCACCAGAGACTCCCGACCCATTGATTGGGCTATCCGAGTCCGCTCCTTAGGATCGGATAAATAATGGAATTTACAGAAGAGTATGGTACCGGAGTGAAAAGGGCGACGGTTCCTCTCTTCTCCCGACTGAACCTCAAACCGAATTGGACGTGTTATTCAGCAGAGAGGCCTTGACCAAGACTCGGTTTGGGTAGGAAGAGATTGCTACTGTCAAACCAACTCGGTTAGAATACACTGTTAATCCGAAAAAAGTTTTCCGTTGCTCCTGCGTGGCTTGGCATGGACTCGTCAAAATTTTAAGAGGTACAAGATATGCGTATTTTGATCACTGGCGGGGCTGGGTTTCTTGGGAGCCATCTCGCCGAATCGCTTGTGAGCCAAGGGCATCATGTTATCACTATGGACAATCTCAGTACGGGGAAGGTAGAGAACGTTTCCCATTTGATGGGAAACGAGCGATTTACATTCGTGAAGTACAACGTCTGTGACTACGTTCATGTCGAGGGTCATCTCGATGCGGTCATGCATTTTGCCTCTCCTGCAAGCCCACAAGATTATCTTGATATGCCCATCGCCACGCTGAAGGTGGGAGGATTAGGAACGCATAAGGCATTGGGGTTGGCGAAGGCGAAGGGCGCTCGCTTTCTATTGGCGAGTACATCAGAGGTCTATGGAGACCCGCTTGTGAACCCACAACCTGAATCGTATTGGGGGAATGTCAATCCCATCAGTCCGCGTGGTGTGTATGATGAGGCCAAGCGCTTCGCTGAAGCGATGACCATGGCCTATCACCGGTATCATGGCCTGGATACACGGATTGTTCGCATTTTCAATACCTTTGGCCCGCGGATGAGGCCCAATGATGGGCGCGTGGTGTCCAATTTCATTGTCCAGGCTCTTCAAGGAAAGTCACTTACGGTTTATGGTGATGGAACGCAGACCAGAAGTTTTTGTTATGTCGATGACCTCGTCCGCGGCATCATCGCACTCCTTTTTGTAGACTCTGACAAGACGGTAGAGCAGCGGACGGATCGAAAATCGTTTTTTACCAAACAAGAGATTGCTCTAGCTCGTAGCGTTCATGACCCTGTCAATATTGGGAATCCGAGGGAGCTCACGGTGCTGGAAATTGCCAAGGTGATTCTCAAGTTAACGCATTCATCGAGTGAAATCACACATCATTCGTTGCCGGCTGACGATCCAAAAGTCAGGCGACCGGATATCACCCTCGCAAAGATGCTGCTAAAGTGGGAGCCGAAAGTCGAACTGGAAGATGCTCTGTTAAACACCGTCCAATATTTTCAGAAGGTTCTTGGCCAGCCTGAGCTGGTGCGGTGAGAGAGTCTGACATGTTCTGCAGGGTTTGTAGGGCTTTGCCTCATTTGTAACCTGCACGGTATTGTCAGCATTGTTCCCAATCAGATGAATCCTTGAGGAGAGGTATGGAATCGTTCGAGAGCACCGTTCTGGATCAGAAGAGCGAAGCATCTAAGGCGCTTCCCATGCCGGAGTATGTGCTGGAGCTGGTTTCCAAGGCCCAAGGGGCAACGAGGCGGTTGGCGTCACTCTCCACGTCGGCCAAGAATTATGCGTTGCTCGCGATGGCGGAGGCGCTGGAAGCGAAGTCCGACGAATTGCTCACTGCCAATGAACTGGACCTTGCTGCGTTCGGTACGGCCCCTGAGAAAAAGGCTATGGCAGACCGGTTACGGCTGACGGAGAAACGGATTGGAGAGATGGCTGCCGGCATTCGTGAAGTGGAGAAGTTGCCCGATCCGGTGGGAATGATGGCAACCATGTGGACGAGGCCCAATGGAATGCAAGTCGGGCGCGTCCGCGTGCCCATCGGTGTGATCGGGATCATTTATGAGTCCCGTCCGAATGTGACAGCTGATTCGGCAGCGCTCTGTTTGAAATCTGGCAACGTCTGTGTCTTGCGCGGAGGAAGCGAGGCGATTCACTCGAATACCATGATTGCCAGGATTCTCTCTGAGGCGTCAGAGAAGGCGGGTGTTCCCTCCGGTGCCATTAGCTTTATCGAGCGCGCGGAGCGAGAGCTGGTCCCTGTGCTGCTGAAGCAGGACCGTTTCATCGACTTGATCATTCCACGAGGCGGAGAGTCGTTGATGAAACTCATTGCGGAACATTCAACGATTCCGGTCGTCAAGCACGACGCGGGCGTGTGCCATGTCTATGTCGATGCCGAAGCCGACCCGGCGATGGCTGAAGCGATCTGCGTCAATGCCAAAGTGCAGCGGCCTTCTACCTGTAACGCGATGGAAACCTTATTGGTTCACCAGTCGATGGCGAGAACGCTGCTGCCAAAACTTGGGGTACGTCTCAAGGCTGGAAACGTCGAGCTGCGCGGTTGCCCCAAAACCTGCCAGTTGGTCGCCGATGCCAAGCCGGCGAGCGAACAGGATTATGGGAAAGAGTTTCTCGATCTCATCCTTGCCGTGAAGATTGTGAAGAACATGGATGAAGCGATGGAGCACATTGCGCAGTATGGATCGCGGCATACAGAGGCGATTGTGACGAGGGACTACGGACGCGCAATGCGATTTCTCAAAGAAATCGATGCCGGTGCCGTGCTGGTGAACGCCTCCACTCGACTGAACGATGGCTATCAGTTCGGTCTTGGAGCCGAAATCGGTATCAGTACCTCGCGGATTCATGCCAGAGGCCCCATGGGATTGGAAGAGCTCACCTGCTCAAAATTCATTGTGTTGGGCAACGGTCAACTGCGCGAATAAATGCCTTCGGATGCTCTCGCAACCGCCCTGAACACGCCTGGCCATCTTCGGTTTCATTCTACTCGCACACTCGCTGAACATTTCGACCGGAACGGCGGTCGTGTCGAAACTCTTCCCACCGGGCACCTCGTCTTTTATCGGCCTGATGGGCGACGATTCCTCGCGACCGATCCTGCTGGTCATCCGTTACATGAGTGTGAATGGGAAGTGAATGGGACCGGCGTAGTTTCGCTGACGCGTGCACGAGTTCGACTGGATTGGGGCCGGTGGGTTGGAATCAAACCAGGCGGATTGGTCCATGAGACGAAGGTGAATCTTGCGGCGAGGCCCAATTGGCAGCGGATCACTCCCGATGATCTTCGCGCCATGGCAGCCGGGGTGCTGCGAGTCCCCATCGAAGAAGTGCGGTGGTTCTATCAGGATGAAGACTTCAGTATCGATTCTCACGGGACGGCGACGATTCGGCAGCGTAAAGACGCACTGTACGTGCTCGATGACGGCGGATTCGAGCAGGCGCGGTTCATGTCATGTATGGGGGCCATGCATTGGGACCGGATCGATTTTCTCCCGGTGGTCGAGCTGTTCAAGTCGCTCTTGCCAGGAACTGGTTCAGCAGTATTCGAACTCATTCGAGGACTCTACGACGACCAGAACAAGGATCGGGCGGTTCCAAGATCATTACAATATCGAGGAATTCCCACCTATCCTTCCGAGGCGGCCTTTCGTCTATTCAGCAGCTTTTTTGATCCCAAGCCGTCGACAGGCGGTGACCCACTCGTAGAGTTCATGAATCCCTCAAAATCCTTCGCCATGGTGTGGGTGCCAACTCAGCGCTATCCCATGCGGTACATTGATGACCATCAGGGGGTCTGTCTGACGGTCAAGGACGGAGTGGTTCAAAAAGTCACGCTCAAAGACGACCCTACCGGCCTGTCATACATGAGTTCAAGAGAGCGTCAGGTGTGTCCACTAGATCGCTGCTTCCATGTCCAGGGAGCACAGTTGATCTTGAAGGACCGTGAGAGGGAAACGAGAGTCTCGTTGGCGACGGGACTTCAGGTCGTGCAGACGTCCACTGTTGGCCAGCAGCTCAGCCCTGTGGATTGGCGAACCGTCTTCGTGCAGGGGATTCCTGAGATTGATCCTACCGAGGCGTTCGGTGCAGTACCGCTGTATCCGGAAGATGAAAGTGAGATCGGTGAGTTGGCCGCTCAGCCGTTGGTTGCGGATTATCTAGACGATCTGGGAGAGCAGGA
>JAOUHJ010000117.1 GCA_029865225.1 Nitrospira sp. | reverse complement strand
CAGAAGGGATTCTCCACAAGTCCGGATATCCTAATACGATCACCATGGACTCCGCCGATGCCGCATACACGTATTTGGAGCAAGCAGCGCGTCATCCGGACTCGCCGATGGTCGACCTTATTCTCATGGACATCATGATGCCGAAAATCAACGGGCTTGAAGCTTGTCGATCCATCAAGGCAGATCCACGACTGGCGGACATCCCCCTAGTCATGGTGACCGCCAATACGGACGAGGACAGTCTTCGCCAGGCATTTGCGGCCGGCGCGGTTGACTACATCAGAAAGCCGATCCTGGCGGTTGAACTTGTTGCGCGCGTTTGTACGATTCTGACGATGCAAACTGAGATGACCATGCGGAAACGTCGGGAGCGGGACCTGGCAGCAGCTATGCAAGAGCTCAAAGCGTTGCGTGGCTGTGCGCCCATCTGCGCTTCCTGCAAGCGCATTCAGGGGCCAGGGGGAAAATGGGAAACCCTTGAAGAATTTGTGAAGACCCATTCCGATCTCCGCATCGACGACGCACTGTGTCAGTATTGTGTCGAGCAGTGGCAACATGATCGGACGGCAGCCTAGCAAGCACTGTTCGATCTCGACGCTTTCGCCTGATTGATCTCCCTACCCACCAAGATAAGTTCCTGACCACAACCTGCGTTGGGATAGCGAAGTAGCGTACCCTGACTCTTTCTCTGCTCGCCATGCGGAATTCCCAGAATACAAACGTTCGGCAAGGCTTGCCGCATTGCATCGCCCATGCGAAACTGTCATTCATGACAGCGTTGGCCTCATATTCACATCTCCGATCACGGCTTCAACTTGCCCTCGTCATCAATGCCGTGATCATCACGGCCGAATTTATCGGAGGTTGGCTGCTTGACAGTATCGGCCTCATGAGCGACGCGAGTCACAATCTCGTCGACCAAGGCTCGCTGTTCCTCGCCCTTTATGCTCATCTCCTGACGGCACGCCCTGCGTCCGAGACCCGAACCTTCGGCTACCACCGCGCCGGCATCCTTGCCGCATTTCTCAACAGCTTCATCCTGTTGTTAACCGCGGTTGGGATTGCCATCGTCGGCTTGAAGCGACTTCTACACCCAGTTCCTGTTGACGGCTCATGGGTCATGGCTGTGGCCGCCGTCAGTTTCGTGGCCAATCTCAGCATCGCCCTGCTGCTCCAGCATGGAGCGAAGGACGATTTGAATATTCGTGGTGCGTTCTGGCACATGCTGGGAGACGCCTGGGTGTCGCTCGGAGTCATCATCAGCGGCGGGGCAATTCTCCTCACAGGCTGGGCTGTTCTGGACCCGCTCATCAGCTTGCTGATCGTCGGGGTCATTCTCCGAGGAGCCTGGCCGATCTTTAAAGAATCGATGGATGTCCTGTTGGAATCGACTCCTCCAGGTATCAGTGCCTCTCACATCGCGGCGACCATGGAGTCGATCCCCGGCGTCAAGAACGTCCATGACCTCCATATTTGGGCGGTCGAGCCTCGCCTCATCATGCTCACCAGCCATGTCATGATCGACCCCCATTGCACTCCCCTAGAGCTTCTGCAGCTGATCCAGAACCGAATCACCGCGGAGTTCGGCATCAAACACTTGACCATTCAACTGGAAACCGAATGTTGCGATCCCGACGACATTCACTGTGACCTGCGAAAACTGACGGAACAGTACGCTGAAGTACATACCTTCGCGCACCACCATTAGACTCCTCGACTCATTCAGATAGTCAGTCGTGATTCTCGCCAGAGAGATAGGCCAGACCTATCGGGTGTGCAGGCTGGAGTATAGGAACCTGAGTACGCGCCCAGTGCCCTCACCTTACCGCAGAAATAGGAGCCAGAGATAGACCGCACTGATCGCGACAGATCCGATCATCACGGGGAACCCTAATCTGAAGAACTGCCAAAACGAAATGTGATAGCCTGCCTTGCGCGCAATATCCACGATCACTACGTTCGCACTTGCCCCAATGATCGTGCCGTTGCCGCCTAAGCAGGCGCCCAACGCCAACGCCCACCACAAGGGAATGATATCCGGTTGATGGACCAAAGCCGTATAGTCTGAAACATCAGGATGCAGCGAGCGAGCCAGGTCCACGATAAGAGGATTCATCGCAGCCACGTAGGGAATATTGTCGACAAACGCCGATAGCACCGCCGAACCGGCCAGCACCGCAAGCGTCACTCCAGCCATGTTGCCCTCCGTCACATTCACAAGCCGCTCGGCGAGATATCGGATCGCCCCGATCTTCACAAGGCCCCCGACCAAGATGAACAGGCCGATAAAGAAGAAGATCGTCTTCCACTCGACTTCTGCTAAGTATTTCATCTCTTCGGTTTCATTCGATCGTCCTCTCGCATGGCCGAGCAGCATGAATGTGCTCGCCCCCAACAATGCCACCGTCGCCGGCTCAAGGTGGACGAAGGAATGGAACGCAAAACCGAGATTGACGCCCCCTAGCGCCCATAAACAGCGCCGGAGTAGTCCGGGATCACGCACCGCATCTTTGGGGTTGAGCGCCATCACTGCTTCCCGTAGGTGTTGAGCTACCGTCATATTGCGGCCAAAGAGGACCCACATTGTTCCCAGAAACACAGCCATGATCACCATCGCGATAGGCCCGAGGACCGATAAGAAGTCGAGATAGCCCAACTCGGCCTTGCTAGAAACCATGATATTCGGTGGGTCGCCGACGAGTGTTGCCGTCCCACCGATATTGGATGACAACGCCTCACAGAGCAGAAACGAGATCGGGTTCAACTCCAGGCGCTTGCTGATGGAAAGCGTCACCGGCGCCATCAGCAACACCGTGGTGACATTGTCGAGCATCGCTGAAAGAACGGCTGTCAGGAGTGCCAACAGCACCATCAAGCGGAAGGGTCGAGCCTTGGCTCGCTTCGCAGCCCAAATCGCCAAGACTTCGAACAGCCCGGTCTCCCTGATGATGTTGATGATGACCATCATCCCGATCAAAAGGAACACGACATTATAGTCCACGCCATACTCGTGGGAGTAAAAGGCCTCGTCCTGCGTCACAACACCAAAGGCAATCATCAACGTGGCTCCACTCAACGCGACTATGGTCTTATGAATCCGCTCGGTCATAATGACCAGATAGCAGACACCGAATATGAAGAGCGCCAGACTAGTCGTCGACATGGGTGGGCCTATTCACTTTTTTCATGAGCAGAGGGAGAATTGACCTGTTATGGCATTATCAAGAAACCGTCGGTCCTATGCAATCAGAGTCGCCGTTCTTAGAATCCCATGCGTCAAGGGCTCGACATCCACGCTACGCTTCCTGATTCGTGAAAGCGCAGGTATAGGACCCAAGCAGCCAGGAACCCAACCGTTCTTAGGTCAATTGGAAGGTCGGTCCAGAGCAGAACTTCAAGACGTGAGAGGGACCGAGAACGTGAGTGGACTCATCGAAGGGGGTACTACCAGAACCGGAAAGGACCGGAGTCTAAATGCACGAACCTCGAACGCTTATAAAAGCCGACCCCGCCGTATCGCAGTTCCAGTGCTGCCTGACGAAGCTGTTTCGGGTGCACACCTTCGATCATGAGATCGATAGCCTGCCCCTGCATATGGAGGCTGTTTCTGGCAGCATGTCCACCTTTCCGCACGAGGATGGCATTGTATTCGGGAGACCGGAAACCCGAAATGAAATGGATGTCCCTTTTAGTCCCGAGTTTTTTCTGCACCAAATTCACATGCTCCAACACGCGGACGTCGATAGCCCCGACCTCGCCCGAGTAATGACAGCGCATCAGATAATTCACATCGTCCAGCGCCTCAAGGTCATAATTACCCGCTTCGTCGCGATAGGTCACATCCAACCACTCATCCGTCCACGCATTCACCAACGTCAGCCGTCCCTCTGGAAGCTCCCGAGCCTGTACCGGCGGTGGACTGATCAACCGTCCACTGACCAGTAGGGTTCCTACCACCGACGCCTGAAGAAATGTCCGGCGAGTCCAGACCCATTTGGACCTATCGGCACTATTCACAGGAGCACTCCTTACATGGGTGGAGAAAGTTCACCACGGTGGGTGTTGTCAGTCCGACGACTTGTAACAAAAAATCAATCATGGGGTCAACCCAAAATTCTTTTCTCCATCTGGCGTTGCGCAGCTCCCATCGCATTCCATGAAGATATCGATACGCCTTCCGTTGATTGGACTCGAGGCAAAAAAGGCTCCGAGGCACACCATCATGGATGGAGCTGATCGGCCCCATCCTGTATTCATCGTTTGTACGTACAACTAGATATCCTTTATTGCTAGACAGTATCGGGCTCCATCGGTATGATCAACACGTATCCCTAGAACAGCTATGGCAACCATTCTAGTCATTGATGACGAACCCTCTATCCGAGGACTTCTCAAAGAGGTCCTAGAAAAGGCAGGGCACCGCGTGCTTCAGGCTGAGGATGGGCGCAAAGGATTGACGCTCTATCAGCAGGAACCGGTCGATCTCGTTATCATGGATTTGTTGATGCCTGAGACCGACGGACTGGAAGCCACCCTGCAGCTCACCCGGGAATATCTCGACGCCAAAGTGATTGCGATCACAGGAGCTCAAGGCGACCAGAACTTCCTGGATGTCGCCAAACTCTTCGGCGCTCGACGCGCATTTGAAAAGCCATTCGACATCAACAAGCTGCTTGAAGCAGTGGAAGAAGAACTCGCTGCCTAGACACGTGGCAGTCGTTTACTCCCCCGTTCCAGCCAATCCATCGACGCCAGCTCCCCCCCCAACTGCATCCCAGGAACATCCTGCCATGACTCTTTGTGGCCAACTTGCCACCAACACCGATCATAGATGTGTCCCAGGATATATTGGCGCGATCCCGCTCTCTGTGGGATGATCGTGCATGGACAGTAAGTCACCACAAAAGATCGCACTCTTCACAGGACTGAAACAAGAGAAGAGCACACTGATCTGGTTTGTGATTCTCGTCCTCGCACTTGCACCCATGTTCCCGGTGAGTAATTTCGTAGGACACTCGCACTGGGAGCAAGTCCGTTGGATCCCCTTTCAAGGTTTCTCCTGGTCCCAAAACATGCTCAAGGACATTATCACCAACACCCTGTGGTTCATGATGTTCGGGTACCTACTCCACTACCAACTGAATTGGAATTCACGCTTTCGTTGGACTATTGCTGCGATTATCACCATCGCAGGCGGCGTCTCACTTTCCAATGAACTCTTCCAAGTCTTCTGCCACAGTCGCCATCCATCGATGACGGATGTCGCGTGTAATATTGCTGGCGCTGGTCTTGGTGGCTACTGTGCTGTGAAATGGCCATATGAGAAGTGCTACGGAGCCGTGAACAGCTATTTCGCGAGCCGTTCAGGGTTCTCCTAAATGCTCTATCAAGTCCAAAACCCTGGACAGATAGAAAACCTTATTGGATTAGGAGAGCCTCTCTCCCATTTTACGGTCTTGTGCTCAGTGTTTTTCGAGCCAGCCCCCGCATCATAGTTGAATCGGCGTACCCCACCTCACTCAGTGCATCCATGATGTGGATCCCCTTTGACGCGACCAAATCCTTCGCCTTTGCAGAGTTCTGCGCACTGAATCGTGCAACAGCCGGCTGACCATTCACGATCTGGCAAGCCAACACCTCTCCGTTGACATCGAGGGTGCCACCCTGCTCTATCAATATCTTGGCCTGCGTGACTGTGATGCCATGAAGCTCAGCGAACTCCTCCAACCCTCCGGTTTCGACAAGACGGCCATCAGGCATGATGCAGAGCCGTTTGAAATGCGGGGACCAGTCCTTGCGAAAATCGATGTACTTGATATCGCCACCCTTAGCTACGGCACGATCTAACGTTCGGTAGTCCAACCCGAGATTCTTCTGCTCAAGCTTGGTTTTCAGCTCGTCCGGCAAGGTCTTACGGAAAATCTCATGCGCGGCATCAAGAAGAGGAACGACTTTGGTTCGCACCAATTGTTCAGCCTCTGCAAATTGCATGAGATCTAATGTCCATGTTTGCTTCGGCGCTTGGCTGGAGGGATCAATCCAGCAAGCAAACAACCCCCGAGTGAGCAGCCCTCCGACCTCGGTATACACATAGGTCCCACCTTCGGTCAGCAGCCGCATCATCGTCTCGAGCGGTACTTCATAGCTCTCCGAGAGAATCTTGGCGTGAGCTGAGAGATCCTCTGCCTCGGTCATCGCACAAACGGTGACATTTCCTGGTGCATCGAACTCCGAATAATCCTCGACGATGTTGTAAAGGACCGTCCGCTTGGGCTTCTCGATTTTCTTTTTAATCTTAAACATAGGTCGACCTAGCGCACTGACTCATGATGAACGGCGTTGCAAGTGATGATAGGGTAGCAAGGTCTGCAATCGTCTATCCTCCACTGGACCACCGATTGTGAAGTGATAGAGCGATTGCAGGGCCATACTTTTGATCTCAACAATTTCGTGGACGGCATCGTCAAAGAAACAGCCGATCCCCGTCGCTCGCACGCCCGCTGCCTCCGCTTCCAGGTATAACACCTGTCCAAGTAGGCCTGCTTCCCAAAACATGCGTGGATACCACCAAGCCCCTCTTTGCCGCAAGGTCCCCTCAAACTCCGCCACCATGCCGAATGAGAAGGCGCTGTCGCCGGCGATGTCCTGATGGCAACTCACCTGAGCCGCAAGTCTCCTCGCGTCGCCTTCAAGGAGCCAATACAGAGGAAGGCCATCCGGGCAACCAGGTGGGATCGTCCACGACAACTCCGGATTCATGGCTTGCTGAAGGAACGACAACTTTCTGTTGTCCCGCACGAGAAAATACAAACCAGGCGAAAGCCCATCGACCCGATGAATGAAGATCATGAGATGAATGGCAGGATCATACGGCCAGACATCCCATGGAACTGGCCGTTCCAACTGTGAACGTTCAGCACGAAACATGACCCGCTGCATCATCTGAAACAATGTGGAAGCAGAAATCGACGTCTTGCCATCAAATGCAACCGCACTTCGGCGCTGACGAATGATCTGGCCGGCCGTCGGTTCGTGAGACGTGAGGGGTACGGGGTGAGCAGAGACGTGAGGAGGCTGAAACGGAATCAAACCTTCTTCGATTCCAGGTTTCCATGACGCCACTGCAACTTCATCGATGACGTCCCAATGAACACCATGTTCACGGCTCAGCCTATTGGCCTTCCCGTGCCATATTCCACCAGTTAGTTCCTTTACGATCGCCACATCGAGATGCAACGGCATCTCGTTTTTACCACCACTCACCCCTAACTCCTCACCCCTCGCCGTTTCAGCAGGCCACATCACCGCTAGACAGTCCGGATGTTCCGGCTCGGCCTGGCCGAAGTCTTCCTTTCGATCGGTCCCGAGCAGCATCGCAAGAGTGTTCTGATCTGTCCCATCCAAGAGGACCATGTTCCAACCTAATGTCGCGGTAGCAATTCTGGCGCTTCCGATGGCATGGCCGACATCGTGATTGCAGTAGCGAAACGCTCGCTCGCCGTACTTCCAGGCTTCTCGCCAGTGAACAGACGTGAGGCCAAAAAGGAATGCCCCTGAAGGAAATGGCGCCAGCAACCGGGCAATGGGATCACCAGGGAACTCCGCACGCAATTCCAACCCATGTTCCTTTGGCGCGTAATGGTACAGACCAGGTGTGAGATTGAGTCCGTCACACGTTGGCAAAATGACATAACCTTCAGTCGGATGCAGGTTCCCCGATGAGGGATTGCTGCGCAGCGCCCATTCCGATTCCCCCGCCTTCTTCCAAGCCGACAAGGCGAGGGCAAATTCAAAGAAACGAGAAAGGGTCCGCACATTCATAGGCTGAGAAGAAACGGCTGCTCCTTTGTAAATCGCTTGATACGGTGGCGACAGCGGTTCTTCATCCGGCTTCAGTAACGGGAGTGGAATGAGCAGGGCCCCTTCAAATCGCCGGAACGGATCAGGCTGATTTACCCAATCGAGATACCCCAGAGAGCGAGCATACCGATTGAAATGATGTTTGGTTTGGATGTGATAGCGAATAACTCGATCAACTGGATCGATCGAACCAGCCTCAACAGATGCAGCGGGATTCTGATTTTCTGTACCCATCGTGCGGTTTCAAGCAGTTTACCGAGTGGTGAAAGGAAAAGTAAACGTGAGCGAAGCTCACTCCTTTGATTTATAGAATCGCTAGGCAGAATTCCGCTAGGTCTATAAGATGGAAGAAATTGCGAACTCTATGAGTCCAATAGATTCCATAAAGCATCGCCTTACAAGATATCCCAACACTCGTTATGAAGAACGAGATGGACGGATCACTGTTTTCCCAGCCGATGATTCTGGTTTTGAAGTGTCTCTATCGGTTGGTGTCGACGAATATATCGTATCGTTCTTTGGCTGGCAGGAACATTTCACCGAGCCCGAGGACGCACTCAATTGCTTCGCTTTTGGACTATCCGAACAATGTAGACTCAAAATATCTTACCGAGGAACAACACCCCATAGATGGACTGTTGAATCTATGAAAGGGGGCAGGTGGGTTGAGGACAGTCGGCCTGCTTCTTTTTCCATTCTGGCGCAAACGCGAGGTTAAGTACTTTCAGAATCGGCTGGACCAATATGGAAACAAAGAAGACTCTATATAGGCATCCATGCTCCATCTACTATTCGCTCATTGAAATGCTTTCCGGCCCATATCCAGGCAGAAGAGGTGCTATGCGATTGGGATTCATCTACTGTATATTGTTTAGAAAATCGATGGAGTCACATCATGAGTGAAGTCGAGCAACTAGAGCAACGAGTTTCCAATCTCCCTCCCAAAGATTTGGCACAATTTCGGGCATGGTTTCTGGAGTTCGATGCCCGCCAATGGGACCAGCAAATCGAAGCAGACCTAAAGTCCGGCAAGCTGGACTCTCTGATTGCTGAAGCTCGTGCTGAATTCACGCAAGGTAATTCCAGACCCCTGTGAAGCATTACGCCTCGTCACGGTTCTGGACTGCATATCGTGCCCTTCCCCACGATGTTCGTGCGTTAGCAGATAAGAACTTCACACTCCTGAAAGAAAATTCCCGCCATCCTTCTCTACACCTAAAGCGTATCGGAGAGTTGTGGTCAGTGCGAGTGGGTGACCACTACCGAGCACTTGGTTTGGAAGTCCCTGATGGAATACAGTGGATTTGGATCGGAACCCATGCCGACTATGACAAGATGCTTAATCGAGGTTGATACCACTCATGCGCTTTGATCCAGCCCTCGCCGCTCAAGAAGCTTTTAACCAAACCGAAGTCGAACTCGGCTCGGATTGGAACACAGCCGTTGAGCTGGAAGAGACCTTTTCGTCCAATGCTGGCACAACTGCTCGCGAAGCCTATGAAGGCTTACTCGCCCTGGCACAGCAGTACCCCAACGCCCATTCGTTTCAGGCTTTCTGTATTTACATCACCTGGCAGCAGGTAACAGAGGAGACGATCGCGCGTCATTTCGAAACGGGGTTGAGATTGTGTGAGGTATATCTCGCTTCTCAAAAAGGTAAGAGCTCCCGAGACATCGAGTGCATCTCCGAACTGCATCGCTCGTTCCGAGCTGGATTAGGGCTAGAGGAGCAAGACGAGCTCCAGATGGAATTTAAGCGAGACACACCGAAAGGCGGAGACTAGGAGGCTCCCTACCCTCGATCAGCACTCCAAGCAAGTATCCTGTCATGTCGGATAACGATAGACATCGGGCCAGGATCTTTCTCCATCGGGGTGATCTCGTTCAGGCTCGCGCGGCATGGGAAGCAGCTGTGGCCGATGACCGGACGGCCAGGAAACCACACCTCCTATCCGCTTCGCTCGGAAACCTCGGTAATACTTGTGCGATGATGAACGATTTTACTCGCGCCGAAGAGTGCTATCGTGAAGTCCTCCAGATCCAACGGACTGAGCGTAATCTCACAGCCGTTGCCCATACCCTCGTCAATCTTGGCAACCTCCACATCGCCTCAGAGCATCCGGAGAAAGCACGACCCTACTATCTTGAGGCCAAGGATCTCCTGCGCGAGTTACAGGACAACAGGGGGCTCGGAGTTCTGTATACGAACCTTGCCCTGCAGGAAGCTCGTGATGGTCAATGGGACCAAGCGGTCGCATCATTTAAGCAAGCCCTTGACTACCATCGAGCAGTCGGCAACGAGGAAGGACTCGCCGTGACCTACAGCCAACTCGGTAAATGTTTTCTAGACCAAGGCGATCTTCTCAGAGCGGAACGCTGCTTGAACAACGCCTCGGAACATTACATCAAGCTTGGGAACGAGCCCGCCGAAGCCGCCGTGCTCCGTCTGCTGGCGACCGTCTATCAGACACGTCAGGACTCTACCTCAGCGTTGCGTTGCCTCGAACGTGTGGTGTCGCTCGACGAGCGTTATGCCTTACCCGATCGACTGGCTGACTTAGAGCGCCTCATGAAGCTGAAGCCAACTGAATAGCTACCCTCATCCTCTATCAGATACTCCCTCCGTTCGATTTTCTGACAACTCCGCGACCTCCTGGACAGAATTCAGTCCTCTGCTAGGCTTTGAAGCGTCTCGTCTGACCAGCTCTTGATCAAGTTTCACCCAACAGGAGCCGACAAGATAGTAACTGGAGACTGTATGGATTGTTGTGTTCGCACCTTCGTCACCTTAACACTCGCCGCCGTGCTGGCAACACCTAGTGCCCATGCCGACGATGTCGTGCCGGCCATCACCGTCGGCACGCAAGAGGTCGGGCTCACGGCCGGCTATCTGTTCTCCCACCGGCTCACAGAACTACACACGACCAAACAGCACGGACCGGCCGTTATGCCGTCGTGGATGATGACGATCACCGATCCTATCGGTGACGGCTGGTACCGGGGACAAGTCTCGCTCGGTGCCGAAATGGTGTACCTCGAATTCCGGGAGCCGATTGTGACGCATGGCATCGGCTTCACCCCGAGAATCAAGTACACGTTTGTCGCCTTGGGTCGGCTTCGTCCCTATCTCGAATTCACCGGGGGCCCATTCTGGACGGATCTCGGTGGACGCATTCGGGAGCAGGCGAATGAATTCAACTTCGTCCTGTCAGGTGGCGTGGGCGTGTCCTGGTTTCTTACTCGACAACTGGCCATCAATGCCGGATACCGCTTTCATCATATCTCCAACGCAGGGACGGCATTCCCGAATCTTGGGCTGAATGCCAGTCTGCCGTTCGGCGGCTTTTCATTTTATTTTTGAGGAGACAGCGATCATGACGGGACAAGCCTTTCGCCGGTCGATCGTGGGTTTCGCTGGAGTCGTCTTGTGCCTGAGTACCGGATGCACCCGATCGATCGAGTTGAAACCTGCTGCGGAAGATTCGCGGTCGGTCATCACGCACTCGCTCCCGAGCGACGAGCGCGTTCCGCTGGTTCTGAACTCGTTTCAGCTGTCGCGCAATGGAGCACCACAGAATCCCTCGACCGAGGCAGAACGACGGATTCTGAATCGGGTGCAGGAGACAAGCCTTTTCTCGACCCTGATTCCACTCGGATCACAGTCGGATGCGCTCGGCGAGAAAATCGTCTCAGCACGCATCACGATGGACGAAACCATTGATCCGCATTCCTGGTTGTCAGCCTTCAAGGGCATCCTTATCGGCGGTTCCATGTTTCTTCTTTCGCCCTTCGTCGACTTTGAGTACGACTATGCGGCCAGGGTCGGTC
>JAOUHJ010000116.1 GCA_029865225.1 Nitrospira sp. | reverse complement strand
CTCCTCAAGAGTAAGAACGCGGGACGGGGGGCTCGGATTCAATCAATTTCCTATACGGGGTCACCCGAAGGTGCCGCCACAGATGGGTCCGCAGATCCCCCTGGGCCAGGTTTTTTGACGGGGTTACAACCTCCAAGAAGCTAACGGCCACTGTCCACGCGTTGGAGGATTGTACCGCCCGATGTTTCTATGCAGAAGGGGCACGGCAAGCCGTGAGGGCCGTTTTTTAGGATGTCCCGCTCCATCCGCGCTTCAGCGAGATCGCGCTTGAGCCGAGACACCTCGGCCTCCAGTTCCGTCACGGGCCGCCGGCTCTCGCCCAGCGTCGCGAGCTGGCCTTGCCGAGCGCGACACACCCAGCGCTCGAGCGTCCTGCCCGACATGCTCAGGTGTCGGGCGGCCTCCGGAATCGTCAACGGCTGTTCCAAGACCAGCCGCACGGCCTGCTCCCGGAATTCCTTCGTATACTGCTGTCGCGGAACCTGTTCCATTTCACACCTCCAGCCCTCTCATTGTAGGTTGAAGGCGTCCACTTTTTCGAGCCTAGCACACAGACGTGCGTGTCAGGTTTGATGTGCAGGCCGGTTACGCCGCAGATGTAGCGGTCGCTGCTGTCCTGCCGTCAGCGTCCAGCCGTGCAGTGTTTGTTTCAGCGCTCGCGATCGATGCGACTGGACTGACAACGCTCCGCAAATCCGGCGTCGCGGCAAAAGTCGTGCTCTCGTTAGACAAGCTCGCGTTGCCGGAAGACGCAGTCATCACAAACCTCGCTGTACTGCTTCCGGGTGTCGATGGGGGGACCTTCAATGCAGAACTTCAGTTTGGGAGCGCAACGCCTACGCCGTTTACGATCGACAACGGTCTGGCGATGTCTAACAAAGGACCGCTCGATGATGGCATTGCTGCGAATGTGCAACCACTCAATCAGGCGGTCGGCGGGTCTCCAGCTCGTTCCGTCGTGCTCGCCATCGACAAGGGGACAGATGCTGCTCGTCTAGCCAAAGTGCGTGATGTTATGCTATGGGTCGAGTATGACGCACTGTAGCTACAACAAACGGGTAGTGGAGTGAGGTTGGGGTGGACTCGCTCTCATGCCTGATCGCACAGATGGTTGTCAAACAGTACTCTCTTCCATTCCTGCATAAGTCCCGTGTAACTTCTGCGAGCGCCAAACAGCGCCTGGCGCCAAGACAACGAGTGAAACCCTGCGGAGGTCTTGTCAATAAGTGTGTAAATGCCTAAAAACAGAGATAGAAATTGGGTGTGGGGAAGAAAGGGGTCGGGAGTCTTTACTCAAGGTAATGGGGGCAAAATTTTGATATCAGCAATCGACTCCCGACCTTTTGCGGGCGTTCTCGATCAGGGTTCCGAACCCACGGTACCTCGGCTTAGCCTGCAACCACAGGCTGGGCTTCTCGCCCCGCCAGACTCTTCCGACGGTTGCTCGAGATTGTTCGGTCAATGATCGCGCCGCAATTGAGGCATTTCCACGCATAGAACACGAGAAAGAAATCCGAGTACCGCTCCAGCAACATCATCCCTTTACACTTCGGACATTCCATTCACTCCTCCTCGGGTGGGTAGGTTCACAGCTGATGATGGACTTAAGCAAGAGCTGCGCCACAGCGCGAGGTGTCATATTTCCAAAGTTTCATGTAATACGTACTTATAAATATGTACGTATGTTCATAAATTTGACGGCGATAACGAGTATATTCCGTCAATGTTTTGTCTATACCGAAATCATGGCGTTAAGGATGGAGGAGTGTCATGAATCGTGCGTGTAGGCAGGAGGCTGGTCCGATCTGGTCACTTGCTACCCTTGGCAAAGTCCTGTTCATCCGCTATAGGTTTCTTCAATGTCAGCGAATGACGTGAGTGTGACTCATCAGGCACTCGGTCTGGAGGCTGTTACGGCTGATTCTGAGCGGATGATCGATAGGTATAGTAGAGGATGAGGCCGGCCAGAATTGAAACGACAATCCCAAATCCCATCTGTGCATCAAAACTCACTGGGCCCACATAGATCTTATAGAGTTGCAAGAGCACAACCGGCAGACCCACCGCTAGGATGAGCGCGAGCAGGTGGCGCCGCAGATAGATCGGCTCGCCCGGTTTTCGCGCGCCTCTTCTCAAGACCGTCACTCCTCGATCGTTGAAATGTCTCCAGGGTCTTGCCCCAGCTCTTTGGCTTTGAGCACACGGCGCATGATCTTGCCGGACCGGGTTTTCGGCAGTGACGAGACGATGTCAATTTCAGACGGCACGCCGATCTTACCCAGTTCTTTCAAAACCTGATCCTTGATCGACTTGATCAGATCCGGGCTTTCCTGCTCACCTTGCTTCAAGATGATGAAGGCCTTGATGGATTCGCCAACCGTCTTGTGCGGTTTACCGATTACGGCGGCTTCGGCAACGGCAGGATGGCTGACCAAGGCGCTTTCAACTTCAGCCGTCCCGAGCCGATTGCCGGCGACTTTGATCACGTCGTCGGCCCGGCCCATAAACCACATATAGCCGTCCGAATCTTTGTGGCAGACATCGCCGGCTGTATAGCAATTGGGGATCGTGTTCCAGTAGGTTTTGTACCGCTCGGGGTCCTTGTAAATCGTGCGCATCATGGAAGGCCAAGGTTTCTTGATCACAGCAAACCCACCTGCGTTCGCCGGTAAACTGTTTCCTTCGCGATCGACGACATCAGCTTCAATCCCAAGGAAGGGGCGCGTGGCTGATCCTGGCTTCAAAGGTACGGTGGGGAGCGGGCTGATCAAGATGGATCCGGTTTCGGTCTGCCACCAGGTATCCATGATGGGCTTGTCTTCCCCTGCCGCACGGTGAAACCATTCCCAGGCTTCCGGGTTGATCGGTTCTCCCACACTGCCGAGGATACGGAGGGTCGAGAGGTCGAATTTCTTGGGCCAGTCTTCGCCGTATCGCATGAGGAGGCGGATGGCCGTGGGGGTCGTATAAAAAATTGAGACCCCATATCGTTCGATAAGATCCCACCAGCGACCGGGATTCGGATAGTCCGGTTTACCCTCTGCCGCGAGAATCGTGGCGCCGTTGAGCAGAGGGCCATACACGATATAGCTGTGGCCGGTGACCCAACCAGGGTCGGCGACGCAGAAGTACACATCGTCGTCTTTGAGGTCAAACACATACTTCGTCGTCGTGTAGGTGCCGACCATATATCCGCCATGGACGTGGACGACGCCTTTCGGTCGACCGGTTGTCCCGGAGGTGTAGAGAATGTAGAGCGGTGTCTCTGCATCCAGTGCTTCCGCTTCGCACAGGGGCCGCTCGTTCTTGATCCACTCATTCCAGTCGATCTCTTTTGGCCCAGTCAGGGGGGCATCCTGAGACTCACGACGCACGACAATCACGTGGTTGACCGATGGACAGGTCTTGAGCGCCTCGTCCACGACCGTCTTCACTTGAGTAGGCTTCCCACGGTCGAATCCGACATCAGCAGTAATCACCACCTTGGCTTCCGCATCGTTGACACGGCTGGCGAGTGCCGGGGCGCTGAACCCTGAATAGACGACGCTGTGAATAAGACCGATCCGGGCACAAGCCAACATGGCAATGACCTGTTCCGGAATTTTCGGTAGGTAAATCGTGACTCGGTCTCCCTTCTGAAGACCGAGCTTTTTGAGGGCATTGGCGCAACGGTTGACTTGTCGAGAGAGTTCGCCATAGGTGAAGATGCGCTCTTGATTGTCTTCACCTACCCAGATCAAGGCGACTTTGTTTCTGCGCCACGTCTTGATGTGACGATCGAGACAGTTGTAGGTGATATTGCAGCGTGCCCCGACAAACCATTTGGCCCAAGGGTAATCCCAGTCCAAAACCTTATCCCAAGGAGTGAACCACTCGAGCTGTTTGGCTTCATTACTCCAAAATGCTTCGGGGTCAGCGATGGATTTCTGGTACTCTGTCTCGTAATCCTTGATGTAGGCGGCGTCCCTGGTCTTGGCCGTCGGGTGATAGGTTCGACTTGCCTTCAAGAGCGTCTCAATTTTGTCACTCATGGTGCGAGAATCTCCTTCAGTAGGGCGGTCCGTTGTCTCGTCCGCGATTATGGAGAAAGCTGAACGGAGCTGCAACCATCCATTTCATTCAGAGCGCGATCACGACGGCACCGGCCCCCTCTAGGCTTTCTTGACACCAGCTTAGACGGAAGATAGGCTGGCCGCATCAACGATGCCTAGATATATGATGAAAAAACCGTGGATCATTGTGCTGGCTGTGGTTCTACTGGCCCCCTATGGGTTTGGTGCATTCCCACCTTTCTCCGTTTCCACTGTACTGGCTCAATTAGGGAAGCCTGAAGGGCTCTATTACAAATCTTGGGCGATCGTGATCGGGATCGAACACTATGTGATGGCGCCGCCGATCTCAGGCGTGATCGCTGATGCAAAGAAAGTCGCCGACGCATTTCGACAGTTGGGGTTCGATGAGGTGGTGGAGCTCTACGACAAGGGTGCCGGATCGCGGCGCTTGCACCAGATCTTAAACGATGTGTTGCCGAGAAAAGTCGGGCGCATGGATCGACTGGTGATCTTCTATGCAGGCCATACCGGCTCGATACAAGATGCCGATGGGCAGGACCGGGGATATCTTGTGCCGTTTGATGCCCCAGTCAACAACGCTACTAAGTCGGTCACGGTCGAACAACTCAAGGAATTTACCCGACGGTCCGCCTCAAAACACACACTGTTGATCCTGGATGCTCCGATCTTTGGATGGGAAATGACCAAGCCGCAAGAGCTCACGTTGGAAGGACGGCTGAGTCCGGAATCGGAGACAGAGCGCCGCGCGGTGCAAGTGATAAACGCGGCTCGTCAGGGCGAAGTTTCCGAGCGACCCGATAACGAGAGCCGCTTTGTTCATACGCTCCTCACGGGTCTTTCGGGAGCGGCGGATCTCGACAAGAACGGCTGGCTCATGGTTTCCGAGTTAGGCCGCTATCTTGAGCAACAAGTCCGAGCAGCTTCCAGCGGCAAGCAGATCCCGACGACTCTACGCATTGAGGGAGATGGTGATGGTGTCCTCATTGAAGGACGCAAGTTGGCGTTGACAATCGGCGCGGAACCTCGGACACCTGCTGAACGACAGCAGCGAGCAAAGGCTGAATACGAACGGGCCTTTGCGTTGCTCCAGGAAGGGAAGGCGATCGAAGAGGCAGTCGAGCTGTTGGATCGCGCGATCGAGTACGATCCCACTTATGGCGACGCCTATGTCCTCAAAAGCTATGTTCGATCGGAAGTTTTTCCAGATCTTGATGAGGCCTTGAGTGCCGGGCTTCTTGCTGTAAAATATGCTCCGGAAAATCCTGATTCGTTTTATATGCTTGGCATGGTCTACGAAAAGCGCGGGCAGTTTAGCGATGCCGAGACAGCCTTGCAACAAACACTGCGTGTGAACGATGCCTATCAGGATGCCTACTTTGCGCTAGGAGAACTCTACGCTGATCGACTCAACGAGCCACAGAAGTCGGCTGAGGCGTTTCGCCGGTACGTAGAGCTGGGTGGTACTCATGATCGAGCTCGCGCAGCGGTGAACCAAGCCGATCGTACGCCAAAGCCTTAGTCCCGTTCTCCCCCTTTCAAATACCCCAGCCCAATCTTCACTGCTCGACGTGTGATTTCTGCCCAGCGTGTTTGAGGGTAGGCTGAGAGGATGGCTGCCACGGTGGGGTCTTGGATATCAAGCTGCTGAATGCGAAGAATGCCGTCTTCAATTCGTATGTCTGCCACAGATCCTCCTTGTTCGTGATCCAGGGTGAAGTGTGAAGCGAGCGTTGCGTTGACGGATTAAAAGTCACATGTTAGCATGATTTCACCGTTTTTACCGATAGCATCTACGTACGTGACACTTCTTATTCATCAGGAGGAGGATTGCTATGATCCGGTCGCAACTGACTCACTCAAGGCTGGTCGGCCTCTGTCTTACGGTCTTGCTGATGGTGACGCTTGTGGCTTGCGGTGGTCCTCCTAAGTGGGTCCAAAAGGGATCCGGGGCGTTCAATGAAAAAGAAAGCAAAGCCTTTTATGGCGTGGGGGCCGTCACCGGAGTGCGCAATGTCCCACTGGCATGGGATACGGCAGAGAATCGGGGTCGGGCAGAGATTGCGAAGACCTTCGAGACCTACACTGGATATTTGATGAGAGATTATGCCGCCTCGACGACGGCAGGGGATTTCACTCGGAATACGGAAGAGCAAAATGTCGAGCGTGCGATCAAGACCATCACGACCACGACACTCAGCGGAGTGCGGAAAATCGATCAGTATCTGGATTCCAAGACCAATACATACTATGTCTTGACCAAGTTAAATTTGGAGGATATGAAGAACAACTTGGAACAGGCCAAAGAGCTCAATGCTCAGGTTCGAGACTACGTGAGAAAGAACGCCGATCGTCTCTTTGAGCGTTTGGAGCAAGAAGAAGAACGGCGAGGTGTTCGATAAACGGTGCTGAAAGCCAGAAGATGGTCCCTTCTTTTGGGAGGCGTACTGTGATTCAGAGGTTGAGTTGTTCCCTTATTGCCACGGCGATGGTCGCGTTCGTCTTGTCCGGGTGCGGCCATGAAACAAAGGTCACTCGCGTCGACACCGGAGTGGTCACTGACTTGAGTGGTCGGTGGAACGATACGGATTCCCGGATGGTGGCGGAAGCGATGGTCAAGGACGCTCTGCAATATCCGTGGCTCGGCAATTTTGAGAAAGCCAACCAACGTCAGCCCGTCGTCGTCGTCGGCACCGTGTTGAACAGCAGCCACGAACACATCAGCGTGCAAACCTTCATCACGGATTTGGAGCGCGAACTCACCAATTCTCAAAAGGTCACGTTCGTCGCCGGCAAAGGTGAACGTGACGAGGTTCGAGCCGAACGCAAAGAGCAAGCCATCTACGCGCGTGAAGAGACTCAGAAGTCTCCCGGGAAAGAGACCGGGGCCGACTTCATGATGAAGGGCACGATTGCCACCATTCTCGACGAAGCCGACGGGACCAAAGCCGTCTTCTATCAGGTTGACCTTCAGATGATCGATCTGGAGAGTAATGCCAAGGTCTGGTATGGGCAAAAGAAGATCAAGAAGGTGGTCGAAAAGAAACGCACTGTCTTTTAAGTTCCGCGGACTCTGTTGAGACCATTCCTCCCACGGCTTTCCCCCAGGGGGTTCTGTGCGGTTGGGTGTTACCGCTCCCATCTCGTCGCTCTTGTCCGTTTTCGTTCTTTTTCTCCTGACTGGCTGTGGTCCCTCAGTCAATCGTTATCTCCTGATCGAACAAAGCTTGCAAGCCGGCGATCCGCATCGGGCTGCCACGATCGTTGAGGAAACTGAACCAGAGTATGGTGCGAGAGGTCGACTCTTGTACGCGATGGATCGGGGTATGGTGCTGCAGTTGGCCGGCCAGTACGAGCACAGCAACGCAGCACTGAATCGAGCGGAAGAAGATATTGAGCGGCTCTATACCAAGAGTATCCGTACCGAAACAGCCGCCTTTCTAACCAACGATAACGCCTTACCCTACGAAGGGGACGCGTATGAGCATGTGATGGTCAATGTGATCAAGGCGTTGAACTATGCTGTGCAGGGGCAAGTCGACGAGGCACTGGTGGAGGTGCGTCGTGCCGACCATCGTCTGAATGTGCTTGGCGATCGGGTCAAGGACAAGGGCAAGTATCGAAACGACGGATTCGCTCGATACCTGAGCGGGATCCTCTACGAAGCAGCCGGAGATCTCAATAATGCGTTCATCGCCTATCGGAATGCCTACGAGGCTTATGGTGCCATGAGCGGGTGGTCGAAGATGTCGTTTCCTCCATCTTTACGGGCTGATCTCCTACGCACAACGGAGGCTCTCGGGCTGACGACGGAATTCGAGTCATACCGGACAGCTTTCCCGGATGTCGTCTGGGAGCCATCGATTTCTGGTGAGAAATCCGCTCAGGTTGTGATGATCAGCTATAATGGGCGGGCTCCCCGAAAGGAAGACTTGTTGCTTGATTTGCCGATCAGTCTTGATGCCGTACAGTTAGTTTTGCTAAATAGAGGAGTTTTCCATCAGCCGTACGGGAGAGATCGCGTGGTCGACAGCGTTCTCTATGGCCTCAATGGGCGGGTGGTTCGAGTGGCGCTTCCGCAATTGGTTCGACAGAAAACGCGAGTTCCGTCTGAAGCCATGACGTTGACGGATTCACATGGGCGCTCTGTGACCGTCCGATCGGAGCTGGCTCAAAATGTAACGGCCCTGGCCGAAAAGAGTCTTTCCGAGCGTTTGCCCGCGATGACGGTGAAGGCCCTCGCAAGAGCTGTGACCAAATTCGCGATGGCGGAAGGCATTACACGAGGGGCTCAACATGCGGCGGGCAGAGATGCTGCTCCGTGGGTGGGACTGCTGGTGGAATTGATCACCAAGGGACTCGCGGTGGCCTCGGAAGAGGCCGATAAGCGAAGCTGGCAGACCTTACCTGATGAAATTCACGTCGCCAGGGCATGGGTCTCACCCAGTCAGTATCAGGTCTCCGTGCAACCGCCAGGACACCGCATGATGGGGAAGGATGGACAGGCGATCTCGTTGGTGGCTGGACAGACCCTGTTCATCATCCAGCGTGTGTTGCAATGATCAACCGGCGTGGCTCGATACTTGGGCAAGGGATGGTGATCGGTCTGTGTCTCTGTGGAGTTGTGCCGATGACCGGTGGGTGTACCTGGATACTGGGAAAAGACAAACCCACGTGGGTTGATGGTCGGACCTCGGACTATCCTCCCGCGCAATATCTGACCGGGGTCGGACAAGCCGACAATAGGAGCAGTGCGGAGGATCAGGCGTATGCGGCGGTGGCGCGCATCTTTAAAGCGGAAGTGGCTTCGCACGCCAAAGACCGGGAATCCTATTCGATCATTGAGAACCAGGGCCTTGTGAATACCGAGAGACGGTTGACGATCGACAGCGTGACGAACGTCTCGACCGAGAAGGTACTCGAGAATGTCAGAATCCTCGACAATTGGTATGACTCGGACAAGAAGGTGCACCATGCTCTAGCCGTGATGAATCGATCTCAGGCGGAAGCGTCGTTGCTGGAAAGGCTCGGAGAATTGGATCGGACGATCACGGCGGAGGTCGCAGAGGCTAGGCAGGCATCAGACAAGCTTGTGAAGGTACGTGCGCTCTTCAAAGCCGGTCAAAACACGGTTCTGCGAGAGGCCTATAACATGGATTTGCGCGTGATTCGCCTCAGTGGCCACGGAATTCCTCCTGCCTATCGACCGAACGAATTGTTCAGGGAGTTGGAACAGTTTCTTGCGACAAATCTGGTGCTCTCCGTACATGTGTCTGGCGAGCAAGCGGAGCTGGGCGAGCATGCGCTGGTCGAAGGGCTGCTTCGAGAGGGGTTGCATGTGAGGCCTCAATCAGGTGAGGTCGACACCGGCTTGACGGAGTTACTCGTTCGAGGCACGGTGCGGCTCTTCCCCATCCAGGTGGGCGATCCACACTTCAAATATGTCCGATGGTGTAGCGATTTTGAGGTTCTGAATATCGTGACGAGGCAAGTGATTGGGGCGGTGGCCCGAGGAGGGAAGGAAGGCCATTTAACAGAGAGCGAAGCGATGGCGAAGACGCTTCGCGTGATGCAGCAAGAAGTGTCGTTCGAAGTGGCAAAGGCGATTGCTGCACAGATCCTCGACGATGATGCAGTATCGGTCATAACGGGGATGCCGGTTGGTTGTCCGCGAGAAGAGTCAACGGTGAGTCCGTGAGTGAATGTTCACATCAGAGGAGGTCACAATCGTGAAAAGATCGGATGAAGTGTCCGTCAGTCGTGCTCCACGCAGCAGAGGCAGAGGCTTGACCAAGTCGGGGCAAAAAGTTTCAAGCCGACTGGCTAAGCGACGCTTGAATGACCGTCTGAAGCAAGACACGCTGTCCTTTAACCAGGGTAACTTGGCGGACACCTTTCGGAAGGAAGGGTATGAAGAGGTCCCGCTCGATGAATTACAGGACCGGCTCTCCAAGCTCCAAGGACCATTGGCCGAAATCATTTTGAAGGGGAGGGTGTAACGAGATGCCGTACTATTATTTTGACTCAACTGCACTGGTGAAGCGGTACAGTATGGAGCGAGGCACCAGGATTGTGAATAAGTTGATGGTGAAACGTGGGAAAGTGGCCATTGTGCCGACATGGTCCGTCACGGATTTCTACACGACCCTCTGTGCGCGCGCTCAAGAGGGGCAAATCACACGGGACGATTGCTACTCTGTACTGCACAAGTTCGAAATTGAATCCAAACAGGGGCTCTATCAGTTCATGGCACCAAGGATGGAGACCTATCTGGCCACCAAGGAGTTGGCCTTAGAGTATCCGTTCCTTCGATCATCTCAGGCGATGCATTTAGCCTTGGCGTTGGAGCTGAAACCATTGCGGTTGACCGTCGTCAGCGCAGACACTCAGCTGCTCGCAGCATCGAAAACCGCGGGGCTCCATATCATCAATCCGGCGGAAGATTAGCGGCTTCTATATAGGGTCAGAGTGGGCTGCCATCACCTAGTTCTGACATCCAGAGAGTGCCCATGTGGTGTCTCTTCCGAGGCCCGCTGAAGGATATCCAGAACAGCATGGTTCCATCCGGCTGGCCCGACGCCAGGGGCTCGAATGAGGTTGGGGAGATTGATGTCCGGGTCATAGGATCCGTCCGGTTTTTGCACCAATATCGGATGATCGACCGTGAGTAAGAGGGGGAGGTCGTTGAGGCTATCACCGATACCAATGGTCTCGAGATCCGACAAGTCAGGATCGAGTTCTTGTCGCTTGTAGCACCGAAGTAGAATCTCGACTGCCCGGCCTTTATCATTGTTTCCCATCAAGTGAAAGAAGCGCCCTCCTCTTGTCCAATTGAGACCTCGCGTCACGATTTGGCGACAGATCTCCTCGATTAATTTGGGCGGTCCGTTGACCAAGAATGGTTCATCGAACTCGCGAAGCATCGACCGCAGCGCCTCCTCACGTGAAAGCCCCGTCGTCGCCATGACCTCATCGACCGATAAATCGCCGAACCCTCGCAGCCTCGTTCCGACCGCGTCCTCGATTTGTCGGAGGACATCGCGGAGGAGTGCATAGGGAGTGCCTAATTCTATGACGTGATACGAAGCACGTCGGCGAGATCGGTCCGGAGTGAAGCCAAAGGTCTCGAGCGGGACATACACCGCCGCTCCGTTCTCGACGATAAAGGGTGCCTGGTGTTCCAATCGTTCGCGAAGCGGTTCGATTTCGGCGCACGTCTTTCCTGAGACCAAAATGACTGGAATATTCTGCGAACGGAGCAGATCGAGTGCCGGTTGGGCTTCGTCGAACGAGTAGGTGTTCCCGTCTAACAGCGAACCGTCTAGATCAGTGAACAGGAGATACTGTGGCATAGGGTCAAAAGATAGCGTTAATCCTTGTTGAGCTGGAACCGGGATTTCCTATTTAGATGGTGCGCCAGGAAATCGTTCGCCGAATCATGTCTGTTCAGTTCCTGGTCAAGTTGTACGGGACCTCGCCGGCCGAAACCGTGGGGAGCCCTGTTTACACAATTTTGATAAACTGACGACAGAGTGTTCTCGCTACGTATTCCAAAGTATGACTGAAAAATGATCGTGCGTAAAGTCTGAGCCTCTTCCAATATGAAATGAGTCTGAAGCCGGGTCGTATTTCCAACGAGAAATGAGTCTGAGCGGCGGCTGTGCTGAATCGGGCATGATGCCAGGCATGGTGATCGACATGGAAGAAGCACGGC
>JAOUHJ010000022.1 GCA_029865225.1 Nitrospira sp. | reverse complement strand
AGAAATGGACGGCTCCGATTCCGGAATGGAAACGAGCACTCAATCAATTTGCCATAATCGTAGGAGACCGTGTGCCCACAATCGATTAACCACAATAATCAGTTACACAGAAAACTTGACACGCCCCCATCCGGTCCTACATTGCTCATACCAACGCGCACCCCAAGCCCTTCGTGTGGACGAAGACCGCCGACGAAATCCTCGCGAGCGTGGCCCGATTTTGTCAGCGAACTTCAGAGACAGGACACTAGATGTATTCGCCAAAGATTCCTGACGAGTACTTGACCTTTTACGTGTAGACTTTCACAAACATCTCGCGCATGAGAACGATCTTCAATGTAATGAAGGATGATCAGCGTGGGGAAGTATGAACCTCGAAACAGATCGGTCTTGTTCTCTAGCAGGGAGTTCGATTTTTTGAGCACCCGCGCTCGGCTGAGACCAGCCGTCAACAATGGTTACCATATCGATGACGAGCTGGCCACCTGTTGCAGGTGATCGACGGGCAGGGACTGTGGCAACATACACATAATACTGTAGACAATTTGTTCTCGATTACGTGCAACACCGGTGGCGTCGGCACCGACGATCACCGCCAGAACCTCCTGGCACCAGGAGTCTTATATCTTACCGCCAAGAACTCCTGCCGATTGACGCTGTGACAGCGGCATGTTAGAAACACACCCGCTTTGCATAATGCCAGGGTGCCCGGATGGCGGAACTGGCAGACGCGCCGGACTCAAAATCCGGTTCTGGCGACAGAGTGGGAGTTCGACCCTCCCTCCGGGCACCATAACTTATCAAGCACTTAGCCATGGTTCTCCTTCTTCGTGGGAATCGGAAGTGGCGTCACTGTCCCGTAATTGTCCCGTAGTCCTGCCTGGTGAGCATGAAACGCCGCCAACTTCTCCACACCGACAGTGAGATCTTTCAAGTCCACGATGTCATAGCGTCGGTACATACTCGGAGTCTTCTGGCCGAGCAGCCCCATAGCCACACTTTCCTCTACTCCGGCCTGTCGGAGTGACCGGGCTCCACATCGGCGGAAATCATGCACCCACCGATCAGATAAGCCTGCCTTGATTCGGGCATTGTTCCATGCCGTCGTATAGCTCTTGATCGGCTTCACTGCCGTCTTCTCGACTCGAAAGAATACCCAGGGGATTACGATCCCCCGCGCTCGCTGCAAGTCCTCTCGTTCCTGCCAGCGTGCGTGAAACAAGGCCACGAGTTCAGGGAACTTTCCGAAGGGGTAGGCGCGTCCCTCACCGTTCTTGGTGGAACCAGTCGGAAGAGTAATCACTCCCGAGTTGAAGTCTACGTGCTTCCATTGCAACGGCAGGAGTTCCGATTGCGTCCGCCAGCCCATGAGAAACGCCGCCGTCATCACAGGCCGGAGATACACCGGTAGGTGCTTCACCATAGTCTGAAATTCATGGGGCTCAAAGAAGTTTCGCCTCACATTGTTGACCTCGATGGTCGGTAGGGGCGGGCAGGGCAATTCGACCAACTTGAAAGCATAGCGGAGCATCCGCAGTTCGTAGAGCACGGTCGCGGGGGCCTTGCCCGCTTCCAGTCGTTCCGTCACATACTCCTTCAATCGCTGCTTCGTGATGGCATTTGTTTTCGAGCCCTCGAACGTGGTCCCGAGCGCCTGAAAGGCGTCCTGCATTCGATCCAGCGACTTGTTCTGTTTCAAGCGATACTCTAGCTCAATGGCCGCTTGCAGGTCTTTAAACCGCAGCGGCTTCGTCGTCGCGTCAGTCAGCGTCCCTGCGTCCTTGGCAGCCAGGAGTTTCGTCAACAGCTTCTCAGCGACTTCACGCTTTTCGGAATGCGACGATTGCCGATGGTCTCGTCCGTTTATCCAGAGTTGAACCTTGTATGGCCCGACTTCCACGCGCTCACCCGTGATAGGGTCCTTCTTGGTCCGTCGATAGATCCGCCCTCGCTTAGCCATGCTGGTGTCCTCCCTGTGGTACCTGAGGAGACTGTACTGAATGATACAGTGTATCAAACAATACATTGTTGCCACAACCACATTGTCCCGCCTGTATCATCGTGCTATGGTGCGGCATGGCGACCAAGAAGAAGGCTCCGGTGCATGCATTCAATCTGCGGGCGATTCCTGCCAAGACGTTTTTCAAGATCAAAATGGCCGCTGCAGCGGAGCAGATGTCCGCGAGAGACTGGCTGTTGAAGCTGGCGGAAGACCGTGTTGCCGAATTGGAACACGAGGGCAGACTTCCCAAGTCCAAAGACACCTAATCCCCCCTCAGTTCGACTTGTGGGCCGCAAACCACTTGCGCAACTTCTCTTCAGGGAACAGGATCACCTTATGTGATGGTTTCGAGTGGGGCAGCTTGTGCTTATGCGTCTTCAACCATCGCTCTGTGACATTGAAAATCTTTGCGGCCTGCTCCACATCCAACCATCGCTCCGGTGTGGCGGGGGCCTCGGTCTTCCCGGTATCCCTCACGGACTGTGCGATCAGGGCAGGGAGGAGGCCGCTCACCCCACCGAGGAGCAATCGTGCGACATCGGGCGAGAGTTGAAACACTCGTGCTGGATCAGCCACCAGACTATCCAAGGTTGGCACCTCTTTGACAGGCTCACTCATCCTTCTCGCTCCGTGCTCACATCCGGTGTCGGTTCCTGCCGGTCTTCCTGCTCGATCTCGGCCCCTGAGGCCAGCGCCGCCCGGACCAATTCACTTGCAAGGTGCATCGCTTCCCGTGCGGGTATGGCGACGATCACGCTCCCGGTCTTGGCATCGGGACGAACTTTCATCGCCCCTCCAGCAGTCGAACATCGCCTTCCGAAGCCTGGTAAATTCGCACATTACGATAGGTCAACGCCTTCGTCTCTGGATTAAGCTGTACGCAACGCCGACAGCGAAAGCTTTCCAATGCCTCGTCAGCATTCTGACGATTAATGATGGCTTCATTGTGGTCGCACATGACTAGATACTTCATGGAAGGCTCCTTGCTTTGTCATGTTCGCTTCAGCTTTGGGTGCTCTTCAGTCTTCTCGTGCTATTGCCACTTGCCTTCGGATCTTCATGGTGGCGGTCTTTCTCCGTGAACTGTATGCCTGGCGCCGTCCGAGCGATGAAGCCCGGACGGAGGAGGGTTCGGTCGCCAGGGGTTTGGACTCCGGGTCCCGTCCCGGAGTTCGGCAAGGCGCTGGATTGGTGCCTTGCGTAGACTGCCAAGTACCTCGCCAATCGCCACACCAGCCTATCGAACCTTGATGCCGGAGGGGGTACGGCTACGAGTACAGGTAGGGCTATGGCTAGGAGTACTGGTAAGAGTAGAAGTAAGAGTGGTTGCCAGCTCATGCTCCAGCCTCGATTGTGAGCAGTTCATCGACAATGCTGTATTGGGCAGCCAATGCGCGTTTGGTGTTCTTTGATGAAACCTCGACGGTCTTCACTCGTGCCTTGAAATACTTCCCGCGGAAGACCGTCGTACTGAGCCGATCTTTCCGTTTAGGACGATAGCCCGCAGCGAGTGCCCACAACCGATAAAATTTGAAACCGATCCCCCACTTTCCGTCATGCGCGACATTGGCCGCCAGAAAGAGTGCCGCACCGGCATGTTCAGCCGGACTGACAACCTTGAAATGCATAAAGAGTTTGCGCCGTTTTCCCCAGAGCAATTGCTGTTCTGCACGGACAAAGGCGACCACGTAGTGATCTCCAGGTGGCAGGAGCGGCGGCAGCGACGCATCAAATTTGAATTCGATGTCCTTCGTGTGGCTATCTTCCTCAGTCATTTCTTCCGCCCCTGATTGCGCATCCATTCGAGCACAACATCCGGGTCCCAGCGAAGGCATCGTCCGACACGAAATCTCCCTGGCATCTCATCCTGGTGGCGATAGATATAGGAGGTTGAGATGTGAAGTTTCTTGCCGAGTTTCTCGGTTGAAACTGGCGGTCGTGGTTTCTTGTTGTTCGTCATGCTGCTGATATACCCCTCTAGGAAACGGAGGGATAGCGACACACAGGGGGGAGGAGCCTGTACGTCGAAAAATAGTTGAGGGGCTGACTGGAAGGGCTAGCGTTCGTTGTATGCCTGAATCAGGCCAGAGGCGGCACGATATGCCCGACGAACTTGGGCGTACTGCGCTTGTGCGCCAGGGTCGTAGGTGGTCTTGCCTTTGAGTTTGAAGAGACGGCGGGTGATGTCCCAGAACGTAAGACCCTGGGTGTGGAGATCGTACACCTTCCACTTATCCACTTCGTGCGGGCGCGGGTGCTGCGTGGCTGTCATACCGAGTTGTCGGCGTTGTTGGTGTAGATGCTCCCTTACAACCGGCAGCGTTTCATCAAGCGGGAGATCGCCGGGAACAAGACGGTTCAGATGAATGATGTCGGTCGTATCGCCCCACGGTCCGTTGACCGCCTCGTCCGCCCAAGCCCCTTCCCCGTGTTCGCGAATCTGACGGATTGACCGACTGAGCCACTGGGCATCGGCTTCCATCATGGCAGCAATCCGAATTTTGGTTCGTGGCGCATCTCGCTCTCGCTCTTCCTCCTCCGTCAAGTTCGCATACGTCTTGTCCGCCATGCTCTGTAGGAGCGGGAGTATCCGTTGAAATTCTGGATGGCGGACCATGGCCTCCATCTGATCGAGTACGGACGGGGGAAGCGACGTGCGCGTATGGCGTGTTCGTGTCTCTTCGGATGGTGTGTTCGGCACGAGGGCCCGCCTGGTTCGGATTCCTGGAAGGAAAGACGGGGGCGGCGATGTCCAGGCACCATCACCGGGTCAGATCGCGAGTCCGAGCCGTGCCCCTTGGTGGGGATGGTAGCATGGGCCTGCGGACTGAAGGCAATCGGAAACCTTACGCGGGCAGAGGGTGTCCTCCGGTCAGGCGCAATCGCGGTGTCACCGACCATCCACGCGCCACCGGCCACCAGGCACGGTATCGAAAACGATGCTGGATCCAACACGATTCACCGTGCCGTTGGGGCAGGGAGCACGTGCCTCATTCCTCGACGTTCACACCAGGCGTGTGTGTGTCATCGTGGTCTAGAATTTGCCCCAATGGGTTTGCTACAGTGGGCTCGCGTGGTTCCCGAAGCGGCAGGATTCGAGTCGGAGGCCGTATGCACGTCACGACCATTCCTCAGACGATCCGTCCGCGCCTGGCCGATAGTTCCCGCTATCGCCACGGCTACGACCCACCGCTCCCTCCGGGTCTCGGCTGACATTCAGTCAAACACACGTGTAATCAGTACCTCGCGTCCCGGCCCGTGGGCGGTCTTGCCGGACACCAGGAAACACGACGCCGTCGTGGCCGTTTTCGGCATCGCACAGGACAATCCCGATTGTCTGATTTTCGACATCGTGGGCGGCGATGTCTATGACGACTAGGCACGCGGCGGAGGCGCGGGGGGCACGGGGGCCATCATCCATCATCAGGCATTGCAGCGAAAGGAGCACTCCGATGAGACGAAGCTTGTGGGTCCTTCTGGTCAGTGTGGTGGTCAGTGTGGGCGGGCTGGGGGCGGCGCCGGTTTCGGCCCAGGAAGGCAGCATCACCGTCAACGTCGCGTATCAGCACGACGGGCCCTATGCCGGGAAACGCGTGCGGGCAACGTGTGCCGTGAATCTGCGCGGCCCTCAGGACGTGCAGGTGACGCGCTGCAAGATGCGGGTCGAGGCCCCGGCGCGGGAGGGGGGCTTCACGCCGCTCCTCACGCTGGAGGACCGGCAGGCGCGGGTGGCGGTGGTGGGCGGCCAGGTGTTGCGCCTGGTGATCGGCGGGGTCTCGCCGGTGCCGTCGGATCCCCAGGCTACCTCTAAGCACCCGTTCTTTGCGGTGGAGCTGCTCTTCCACCAGCCACGGCCCCGCCTGCACGATGGCGGCACGGCCCTGCCGGGGAGCCAGAGCGGACCCAAGGCCACGCTCGTGAGCGTGAGTCTCGACGGCACCTTTCAGGACAATCCCGATTGTCTGATTTTCGACATCGTGGGCGCCGATGTCTATGACGACTAGGCACGGGGCGGGGGCGTGGGCACAAAGCGGGGGCGGAGTGCATTCATCACCGAAAGGAGCGACGATGAGACGAAGCTTATGGGTCCTTCTGGTCAGTGTGGTGGTCAGTGTGGGTGGGTTGGGGGCGGCGCCGGTTTCGGCCCAGGCAGCCAGCATCACTGTCAAACTTGAGTTTACGGAACAGTCGCCCTATGCCGGAAAACGCGTGGAGGCGAAGGTTGCGGTGGACACGACCCGCAGTCAGGAGGAGCAGGAGGGCCTCAGTGAGCTGACCGTCTTTGAGCGGTCCCGGGAGGGCGTCTACGAGAAGATCCAGTTAATCAGGCACGCCAAGGCGCGGGTGGCGGTGCTGGGTGGCGGCCGGGTGTTCACCCTGGTGATCCCCGCGGCGTCCCTGGGGCTGTCGCAACCCGCGGCCCCGTCTACATCCCCCTTTCTATCGCTCGCCCTGCTCTTCCAGCAACCCACCCCACTCCACGATGGCAGGAACGCCCTGCCGCGGTACAACGGGGACAGTCTACTGGTGAATCTGCTCGTCGAGGGAGTATTTGAGAGCGGCAATCCCGCCAACAAATTTACTGGCGTGCAGACGTATGTAGTTGGCCCGGGGACCGGGACTTGGACACCCACACCCCCATAACGCTAACCACAGAAGGAGCAATGGGTCTGGGCGGTGTGGACGCCCCCACACCCAGAGCCGGAGCCAGCCACTCTCGACTTGCTCGCCAGCGGCCTGTTCGGGCTCGCTGGGTATCGTTGGCGGCAGCGGTGTCAGACAGGGCAGCAGGTCTGGTAAGCCCGCTGCAGCCCAGCGCCACCACCGGGACACCGGCTAGTGTCGGCATGGCTATGCGTGATTCAAATTCAAGACGATTCTGTGAATAGGGCTCTCTTTCAATTGGTTCACAGTCGAGGCCCGATGGGCCACCTGTCTACGGTGAGCGATCATCACCAACGAAAGGGGACACTGTATGGTGTACGTCGGATTGGATGTCAGTGGCAAGAGCCTAGTGATATATGCCGTCAATGAACGGAAGCAGCGGTGTGTACGGGAGAGCAGCCAGCCACCCGGACAGGCATTCGTGCGCTGGTATGACAAGTGGGAACTGGCAGCAAGCTGGTGGACTTCGAGGCGGGCAATCAGTTGAAATGGATCGCCGAGACACTCACGAGCATGGCGGGGGTTCAAGTCCATGTCGTGCACCCGAATGAAGTGAAGTGGATCACGGAGAAGCCGGGGTAAGACGGATCGGGTGGATGCGAAGAAGCTGGCGAAACTTGCGCGGGCGGTGCATGCGGTGGAGGGACGCGTGCCGGAGCCAATGCAAGAGTCGGTGTATTGATGAGTAGGGGAGAGATTTGTGATTGCACGTGGACCTGCGCATGCGGGCAGTGCTCAGTCCCGAGCTCAGTCCCGATCCGCAACGGGCGCCAGTGGCGAGTCAAGCGGTGAGGGGGGCGCCGTGAGGGAGAGCTGCTTGCTCGTCTCGCGTCCCTTCCCTCCTCGTCCCTAAATCCGTCCCTTAAAAAGGGGGGAAGGTGTCCGCAGGAGTGGACCGGGCAAACTGGGACCGCACCAACATCAAGGAGGAGAGTGTTACATGCGAACGACAAACACGACGTGGTTGAGTGGGCTTGCGGTGATCGTCTTCCTAGGAAGCCCTCTGTGGGCAATGGCCGAGTCTTGGGATAAGAACCTGTCCTCATCAGAACGATTTCAAGTTCTGTCATCCTTTAAGAACGAGGCGGTCCTCGATAAGAACACGGAGCTCGTGTGGGAGCGGCGACCGGATCTGACGCCCAGAACGTGGCGCAAGGCGATGGAATACTGTCTTGGGAAGGACGTTGGCGGGACGCTCGGCTGGCGGCTCCCCACAGGGGATGAGGCGATGAGCCTGCGCGATCCCAACTTGCCGCCTCCCTCTGTGCCCCCGATCGTCTTTCCTGGTATCCACTCGGACCGCACAGGCTCCTGGACGAGCTTGGTGCTCCTCGTGTCTCCGACTGCTGTGGTGGGAAAAACTACCGGGCAGTCTCGAGGATTCGGTTTTGTCGAAATGTCGTCCGACAGCGAGGCGAGTGCCTGGTGCGTACGCGGTCCGAGCTAAGCGAGTGCCTATCGCGCCGTGAGCGCGTGGGCGTTTGGGATCATAAAAGGAGCGGCATTGGCCCCGGACACGGTGCCGTCTGGACACGCGGCGTGGTCATCAACGACGGTTCATTATTCATCATCCAAGAGGAGGCAGGCATGAGCCATCGCATGTGGGTGGTCCTCGTCAGTGTAGGGTTGAGCGTGGGGCTGTGGGGGGCAGCGAGCGCAGGGGCCCAGGAATTTAAGGAGTTCACGACCAGGGTCACGTATCTCAGCGGGCCTCTGGCAGGCCACGTCGTCGTGGTGAAGTGTGCGGTGGACGTGCGCGGCGATCTGGAGGAGCAGATGTCCCCCTGTGAGTTGGGTGGCTTCCAACGTTCGGGAGAGGGGTTCCGCCGGACGGTCTCCGTCCTTGACCCGAAGGCACGGCTGGCCGTGACGGACAGGAAGGTGCTGACGATAGCGATCTCGATGGGCCGCTCAGACCCGAATTGGCAGTTCACGCAGAGCCCTATCTTTGTGCTCACGGCGGTCGCTTCCAAGAAGCCGATCGCGCTGTACGAGGGCGATACGCTGCCGTTCGTGGGCGACAAGGACCGGCCGGTGATCGTGGGCGTGCTCTACAACGACGTCCTCGCGCACGATCCCAGGGCGTTTGTTTGGGAGTCCGTAGACAACCCGACGGCGCTGAGCCCACCGGTTCTGTGATGGGGACCCAGACGGGACAGCGGCCCCCGCATGCGGGCACCCGCCGTCCGCCTCCAGTGGGGCCGCGCCACACCGATCAGTGAACGGCGGGGGCTTCGTCGGGGACACGATCAATCGACGGCGATTTCTCAGCGGGACGCTGCGTGTTTTGCATCTTCAAATCGGCCTTGCCGATGGGCGGGATCGAGAACGTCGGCGGCTCGAGGCGATACTTCCCGAGCGTCGTCTCCAACACGTTCGCCAGGAGTTGCAGCTTCTCAGCGACGAACACGAGGGCTTTCCACCGGGCATAGTCAGCCGCCTGATTCGTTTCCGCCAGGTCTTCTTTGAGTCGTTCCCGAAACTCATCAGGAATCAATTCCTGTGCACCGAGTGGATTGGTTTCGACCGCTCGCAAGATCGCGAGATCCTTCGCTGTCGTGCGCTCACTGAGGAGCTTCATCCGCGCTGGCTGTGCGAGTTTGCGCAGTTCCCCCCGAATCTCCTGGCCGGTCAAGAACTCCACCACCTTGTCTCCGGAGCCCGACGGCGGCACCTTCTCCAGTTGTGCGCGTAACTCCCTCGCGGCAGCCTGACGCGACGCCACGGCTTCACCGACGAATTTCAGCTTGGCGAAAAACTCTTTGGCTGCGGCTTCCATCTGTTTCTGTTTGCCTGCCGGACTCAAGAGAATATCCGTCTGTATCATCTCCTCCCGCGCCTGGAACTGACTCATGATGCCATCACACTCATTCAACTTCTCGATGCCCGCTGCCATCACGGTCGAGATGCTGGAGTGTGTGGCCCCATACATCGCCAGTTCTTCTTTGAGTTTTTTCCCGAGCACACGCGGGACATGCGCCACGCCCGCCACGATATTCCCCGTAAATGCCATGAGAGACCTCCTTGTGATGGGCTTGCGCCCGATGGTTACGTGATTGATTCGACCGGCACCCCGCGCAATCGCGCTTCCTTGCGACGCAGAACGTCGTCCTCGCGTTCAATCGGCACGCCCGTGAGGAAATTGACCATGAACGCTTCCCCCTGCGCCTGACGGCTCGCGAGCAACGCCAGACAACCACAGGCGCTATTCGCCAGATCGTCCCGGCCATTCGGCGGATGATCGACGGTATCGCGTCCGCTGCGACTGGTGCGGCGTTCGAGCTGCATCAGCTCCGTGGTCAATGCGGGCACGTCCACCAGATCGACGACGCCTTGAGAGAACACCGGCAAACTTTCGAGATAGCATTCCGATTTCGTCAACTCAGAATGTCGGTAGTGAATGCCTTCCTTGCTGAAGGCTTCACGGACCCATTCCCCAGAATAGCGATCACCCACGACACTGGAACACCGATAGGACTTCAGCAGCGCCGCATACTCCTTGACTACGTTCTCAGGCGAAAATGGAGGCTTGATACCACGACAGACATCGAGCACAGAGCGTTTGCCGCCTTGATGGCCGATGGCCAACGTGAATGAGTCATGGGCTCCACCAGAAGGATCACAGAATGCCGTATAAGAGATGTTCTTAACCGGGGCCCGTTCGCGGCGGTTCGGTTCAATGGCTCGCTCGATCACGTCAGCATCCAAGAACGTCCCAACATCGCCTCTGAATTGCGCCAAGTACTCGGCACTGGCCGCCAGTGGGTCCAGCTCCGTCGCCCGATCAATGACCGACTGGGGTACGCTGGGGTTCATCGTGCGGGTGTCGGCTTGAACGACGAGCACCGGGCTCTCAGTCTGTCCGTAGTGGCGCTTCCAGGCGGCATAGAGCGGCCCGCTCCGCTTGTACGGCGTGCCGAGGCCGATCAATAACGCGCCGGGAATGGTGGACATCGCAGGACGTAAGGCGGCAAGAATCTCTTCTGCCGGATTCACTGAATCCTCACTCCGCCAAAAGCTGATTTCGTCACACAGGGCCGAGATCACGGTGTAGCCTCGAATGGTCCGATAGCTGGCGGTGGTGATCTCGATACTCACCATGTTGTCGAGATCGAGGCTCTCGGAATCCTGGCGGACCACCATGTGTTTCAGCATCGGGACTTGTTCAATCAGGGCGAGGATGTAGCGCATGATGACGCGGGCTTGCTTGCGATCCGTCGCAATAATCATCAGCACGCCTCGTTCACCGGGACCGAGAGAGGGCCGATAGTCTTTGAAGCAGGCGAGGAAGACGGCAATCAACGCCACAATGAACGACTTGCCGCCACGTCGGCCACAGATCAACCAGGCTTCTTGAACTGGTTGTGTTGGCTGGCTCTGCCGTCCGGTCAGTGTGGTGAAGGTCGTTCGTTCTTCCTCGGTCATCTCAAGCGCGAAGATGCCTTTCAACACCGTCATCCAGTTCCGCCACGTCGCGAGGTCTTTGAACAACGGGCGGAACAAGTGCGGATCTTCGATGGCGTTGATGATATTCACGCGGCCCCCTCAGTCTCGTTTGTATTGGTATCGGGCATCGCAGTGGGAGCGTCAGCGGAAGGGGATGGAGACGGACCCTTAGGCTTCCCGGTGGTCGAGAGATAATGATTCAACGAAATCGGTTCCGGTTTCGGGCGGTCCTTCCTCAACACATTCAGGTCCTTTGCGGTCTCTCGGACTTCCCGAAACAGCGTGAGCCATTGCGTGACCACCGGGAACAACTGGCGTCGGCTCTTGTTGACCGGTGACTCTTGCTCCCCGATGAACCGGCCTGCCGACATCATGAGCATGTGACAGAACACCAGCCCTTCAATGGCCATGAGTTCAGCGGGTGTGATGGTGTCCTTGCCGCCTTGCTTCTCAATGAGGTCTTCCCGCAACTGTTTCAATGCTTCACCAAGCGGGCCTTGGTTGTTCAGCCACTGCTCTTGATCTTTGACGGACTCCAACGCCTTTGAGACGGCATAGTGCCCGCTGTATTGATACGCTCGTTTTTTGGGCGTTTTCGGGGCACTCATCCGCGAACCTCTTGCAGGACAAGTACGGGACAACCGTTTGAGATTATGTAGTGATTCAATGACTTATGGACACGCTCAGGATTGCGAATCCGGTTCCTTGGGTGAAGAAACTTGAATAAATGGAAACCCTTGGGTATGAGTGTGCCTCCATTATCCACCCACCGGGGGAAGTGAATCATGCGACCAGCGAAGCCAACAGACTCAAAAAAAGCCGCCTTAGTGAACGCCGTGATGAAAAATTTGGAAAAACATCGGTGGATGAAATTCCGTTCGGCTCTCCATCTGCATAGCGAAGAAGCCGCAGACCGCTTGACCTCAATCCTTGCCTTACATCTGTTGCTAGACAGTGCGGTTGAGGCGATTCTCACGGTACGGCTCCTCGGTTCTGGAAAATTGAAAGGGAACTTTGGGAAAGTTTCCGAGGCGGTAAGGCGAGTCACTTTCACTAATCGAATTGAAATAGCGAAAGCGGCAGGACTGATTTCTGATTCATGCATGGCAGACATTAAGGCTGTAAACAAGGTTCGCAACGCACTTGCCCATACCCCATCTAGAAACCGTGTAGGGAGTGTGCATGTTGAACCTGAGATCTCATCCTCAAAAGATTTTGACAGGTGTATGGTGAGAGGTGAGCGTGCACTCGATGAGATTATGACGAACATAAATCTCCTGTTAGGCATCGAGTCGCCACGTGATAGACCTGAATGATCCTCTCCCACTGTCCCGTAATTTGTCCCGTAGTCATCGGTCTGCATGGGGTGAAATCGGTTCTTGAGATCACAGCGCGAAGCGTGTAAGTTACCGATCCGCCGAGATATTGACTGATAGGTACGGTAGGTGAGGGTGAGTCCTAGGGACTCAAAATCCGGTTCTGGCGACAGAGTGGGAGTTCGACCCTCCCTCCGGGCACCAAAAGATGGCTGTTCACCAGCTGCAATCAGGAAATCGGTGACTCTCGTCTGCGGGTCAACAGGTATAAGAACTAAGGATGGCATCTAAGGGTTTGGGTACAGTATCATGGATGATACGATACAATGCCCCCCTTGACAGCGGCGCGCTATTAGCCTAGGTTCTGCCATATTTCTCAATAAGGTATGAGTACCCTCGACTTTTACAATATCGTCACAGACTCTCGTCAGAATATCCGCTCGATTTATTTTCATAACATCGCCGTCAACTTATTAAGGAGGCAGCACATGCGTACAGTGTTGGCATTAGGAGCCGCAATACTTTGCCTTGGCTCTTTGAATGTTGCAGTAGCTCAAGAGCGACTCCAGCAATCATCCGGCGGGTCCGCAATGGGAGTCGGGACCGGCGTTGGTGATGTGTCAGGCAGCGCCAATCGTGTTCAGACCTATGATCGCAATGCATTCCTCGATCGCCTCTCTCTCCCAGAGACAATTTACGGTCGTGTGCTAGCGATCGATCTTCCCGCTGGGAAAATGCTGCTGGAAAGCGGTGGAAGCTCACATGACGAAGGCCGCGCGGGAGCTGGCGCGATGAGCTCCATGACGGTGTACTTCGATGAAAAGACCAACATGGATCAGCTCAAGGTGTTGAATAATGGCGACGACATCTCGCTTCAAGTCGTGGAAGCGACCTCGTCCAATCAAGAATATGGCACCGGACGAAAAATCGTTCGAGAAGTTTACTTACTGCGCGGGAATGAAAGGCTCGCTGGATTTGGCGGGTTAGGTCAGCGTCCTAATCCTTCTACTGAGCGAGCGATCGAAACCAGTAGCGGGAGCATGACCGGCGGGATGCCAGGTTCCGTCCTCCCAGGAAAAATTACTGGAACGATAGACACGACGATCGGTGAATACACCGGTTCAGCACCCTGTTGGAACTGCGAACCTCAGCCAGGGTGGGGCTATGAGGGGAAATCAAAATCAGACTATGGCACAGATGCCGCAAAACCGAATCTTGTGAAGGGCATGCAGTAAGAACGACGGCGTCTGTGGGCTATGCAGAAGGGGCAGCGAGAGCTGCCCCTTTTTTCTTGTGAACGGTAGCAGGGGAGTATGAGTGAAGATCCAAATGTGCCAACCGCAGAGATCGATCTGCGTGGGGTGATTTGTCCCTACAACTTTGTGAAGACCAAGCTCAAGCTGGAAACGATGAAGGAAGGCGAAATTCTCTCGGTTCTGTTAGACGATGGTGACCCGATCCGGAACGTGCCGCGCAGCGTCGAGAATGAAGGCCACACGGTCTTGGCTCAAGAACGAATGGATCACGCCTACCGGGTGTTGATTCGTCGGGAAGACAGCGACTAGAGACGACGCTTCAGGCGCCTTCGCTCACCGACCTTTTTCTCCTGCCACGATCAGTGTCATGTCTTGCCCCTGTATTCCGGTTAGGTCCTGGCTAATTCGGCGTGCGGTCCCTGAAAGAATACGTTCATTCGCTCGCGTCAAGTCGCAGGCAACGACGATACGACGTCGTGGGGCCAGGCGTATTAGGACGCGCAACGCGCAGACAACAGATGTCGCCGTGCAAAAGACCATCGTTGGAACATCCCGCTTCAACGCATTGGTCAGGCAACGGAGGATACGTGCTGGGTTATTAGGCAAATGTCCCAAAAAGAAGAACGAATCACAGGGTAATCCGGTCGTAGACAAGGCGGCAATGACGGCCGATGGTCCGGGAACCGGGATGACAGGAATGTGATTGGCATGAGCGGCAGCGACAAGGAGATGGCCGGGATCGGCAATGAGTGGTGATCCACAGTCTGATACCAACGCAACGGTCGCACCTTGCCGGAGACGTTGCAGCAGAACCTCGACCTTTTCTTTCAAATTATACGGGCCATAGCTGATCACCCTTCTTTCAATCTGATGATGCGAAAGAAGTCGCTGCGTGACCTGGGGATCTTCGGAGGCAATGATGTCGACTGTTTTCAAAATTCGAATCGCGCGAATAGTCAAATCGTCCGGATCTCCAATCGGTACTGCCACCACATAGAGCCGACCGCTTCGAGCAAGCCCTGTTTCTGAACCCGTTGTAGCACTGAGGTTTTGTTGACTCCGTTTGCCAGGCATCGATATAATTTCTCACTTATCCTGTTGACTTAAGCTCCTGGAGCACTGCAGGGGAATTCCCGATGGCGGCTGTCTGTTTCATGATGACCCTCGTTCTGTACATTGTGGCCACGGTCTCGTTTTTTTCCTATTCGCTGCGGCGTTCCGAAGCCCTCTCAAAGGTCTCGCTTGGTATTACCGTCGGTGGTTTCGTGTTCCATACGATTGCTCTCGCCATCAGAATGCTCGGAGCCTCTTCCTCCACACCGCCCAGCTTTTCCGAGGCCCTCTCTTTCCTCTCCTGGATGATCATCCTCGTGTTTTTGGTCGTCGAATTCCGCCATCGGATCTATGTGCTTGGCTCTTTCATGGTGCCCTTGGCTCTCGTTTCATTGGTCTCGGCTGCAGCATTACCCGAAAGCGTCCCCACGCTGCAACCGGTCCTGAAAACATTGTGGTTTCATGTGACGCTCAGCATGTTGGGGACCGTGGGATTCACCGTGGCGTTTGTTGCGGGAGTGATGTATCTGATTCAAGACCGGCTCCTCAAGTCCAAACAGTTCAACGTCCTTTACAGCAAGCTGCCCGCGCTCGATTTTCTCGACCATTTGAATCAACAATCGATCGTCTTAGGATTCCCCTTACTCACACTCGGTATCGTGACTGGTGCGATCTCCGCTAATTTCTCCCGGGGATCTTATGTCAGTTGGAACCCTGAACAGACGTGGGCACTCGTCACCTGGGTCTTCTACTTCGTTGTGCTGCTTGGACGATTGACGGTAGGGTGGAGGGCTAAACGCGCGGCGTACCTAACCGTCATCGGCTTTGCCGGGGTCATTCTCACACTCGTGGGTGTTGTGCTCAAGGGGCATTCTGCATTGTCATAACGTGTGTGTCGTCGTCTCATGCATCTGATTGTCGTTGGATTAAGCCATAAGACAGCCCCGGTTGAGATCCGAGAGCGGCTGGCCGTTCCTGAGAGTCGCCTGGGCGAAGCTCTCACTCGATTGTCGTCCTATTCCGGCATTAAGGAAGGCATTCTTCTTTCGACCTGTAATCGAGTGGAGGTGTACTCCGTCGTCGACGACGTGGACACGGGCTATGGCCGGATTCAAGAATTTCTTGCCGACACGCATCTCTCTTTGTCTTCAGAGCAGCTGACCCCGCATCTGTATTGGCATACCGGGGACCGGGCCATCGCCCATCTCTTCCGAGTCGCGGCGAGCCTTGACTCGATGATCATTGGGGAGTCGCAAATCTTGGGGCAATTGAAAGACGCATTTGAAGTCGCCCTGGCTCATAAGACGACCGGCGTGATCATGAACAAAGTCGTCAAGAAGGCCATCTCGGTCGCGAAGCGAGTGCGGACCGAAACAAAAATCGCCGAAATGGCGGTCTCGGTCAGTTATGCCGCGGTCGAGCTTGCGAAGAAGATTTTCTCGAACCTCGACGAGAAAACCGTGCTGTTGGTGGGAGCTGGTGAGATGGCCAAGTTGGCGGCCCGACACTTGATCGCACACGGGGTAGAGCACGTACGGATCACGACAAGAACCCCACAGCATGCCGTAGATCTGGCCGCGAAATTTGGTGGCACGGCGGTCCCGTTCGATCAGTTTAAGGACGATATGGCATCGGCAGATATCGTCCTGGTCTCCACAGGCGCGTCGCATTATCTTGTCGGTGCAGAGGATGTGCATCGTGCCGTCAGAGAACGAATGAATCGCCCGATGTTCTTAATCGATATCTCCGTTCCTCGCAATATCGATCCAGCTGTTCGTCATGTCGACAATGCCTTTCTCTTCGACATCGATGATCTCAAGCATCGGGTCGAACAGAATCGAGCGGAGCGGGTCCAAGAGGCGGAAAAGGCTGAGCGGATGGTCCTTGAGGAAGTGGCCACGATTCTGGAGTGGATGAAATCCTTGGAGGTTACTCCGACGATCGTTGCCCTCCGGAACCGGGTGGATGATATCAAGCGAGCGGAGGTCGAAAAAGTCCTAGGGCGTTTGGGACATCTTTCTCAGCAGGATCGCGAGTTGGTCGAAGGACTGGCCTCATCGATCGTGAATAAATTGATTCATCGCACTATGATCACGTTGAAGACTGAGGTGAACTCATCAAGCGGCCCTGCGTTCGTTGAAGCGGCCCGCCGTTTTTTTCACCTTGACCGACCCGCCCCAGCGAGTCGACAAACAGAAGAGTGTGCGGACCTGCCACGCTACCTCAGCGACCGGTCTGATAGCGTAGAAACTGAAGAGCCTGATCAGCAGCCGTCCATGCGCAAACAAGCCCAGTGACCATTCAATAAAGGAAACGGATCTCATCGTGTCGACACAACATACTCCGCGCCCGACCTTGGTCCTTGGCACACGGGGAAGTAAATTAGCCCTCTGCCAAAGCGAGTGGTTCCAATCTCAGGTTCAGGAAGTGGCGCCGGAGGTTCGGGTGACTCTACGAAAGATACAGACGTCCGGTGATAAGATCGTTGACGTCCCGCTGGCGAAAATAGGAGGGAAAGGCCTGTTCGTTAAGGAAATCGAGGATGCCTTGCTCGCCGGCGAAATTGATTTCGCCGTCCACAGCATGAAGGATGTTCCCGCACAATTGCCGGACGGGCTTGATATTCTATGCGTCCCCCTGCGTGAGGATGCTCGGGATGCCTTCATCAGCCGCGAAGGATGCTCATTTCAAGATCTTCCGATTGGCGCCACCGTTGGGACGGCCAGCCTTCGACGCCAGGCCCAACTGTTACACGCCAGACCGGATCTCAAGATTACGATGCTCCGCGGTAATCTGGATACCCGCCTACGAAAACTCAAGGAGGGACAGTTCGATGCCATCATCCTGGCCGCTGCCGGTCTGCACAGATTGGCATGGTCCCAGACCATCACGGAGTATCTTCCTCCTCTTCTCAGTCTTCCCGCCATAGGGCAGGGAGCCCTCGGTATTGAAGGCCGGACCAATGATAGCTTTGTGCGGTCCATCTTATCGCGACTCAACGATCAGTCGACTCATACGACCGTGACGGCGGAACGAGCCTTCTTGCACCGTCTAGAAGGTGGCTGCCAGGTTCCTATCGCCGCCCATGCCATCCTGTCCGATCACGACCTGGTCTTGGATGGCCTTGTCGCGAGTATCGATGGGAAGACCGTCATTCGCGATCAGATCACGGGGATGCATCAGGAGGCTCACTCGCTTGGTGTCCAACTGGCAGAACGGCTGCTCTCGCGAGGAGGAGATAAGATCCTCAGAGAGATTTACGGATCAGTATGACCACAGGGAAACAGACAGGTGGCAAGGTGTATCTGGTCGGGGCTGGCCCTGGCGATCCTGGTCTCTTGACGGTTCGAGGGAAAGAGTGCCTTGAACAGGCCGACGTGGTTCTTTACGATTATCTTGCCAATCCCGCATTACTCTCCTACGCTCCAGACCAAGCTGAACGACTGTACGTCGGACGACGTGGAAAGGGAGCGTACCCGGAGCAAGAGTCGATCAATCGGCTCCTTATTGAACGTGCGCGAGCCGAGAAAGTAGTTGTTCGCCTCAAAGGGGGAGATCCGTTCGTGTTCGGTCGAGGTGGTGAAGAAGCCGAGGCCTTGGCGGCAGCCGGGATAGAGTTTGAGGTCGTTCCCGGAGTCACGGCAGCCGTGGCGGTGCCCGCTTATGCCGGGATCCCTGTCACACACCGAACCTTGGCCTCGACACTGACGATTGTCACCGGACATGAGGACCCCGAAAAACCTTCCACGACATTGGACTGGTCACGCCTCGCTGGCAGCCACGGCACGTTAGTCTTTCTCATGGGCATGAAGAATCTCTCCATGATCACCACACGCCTCATTTCTGAAGGACTGGCACCATCAACCCCCGTGGCAATCACTCGTTGGGGCACAAGGGTCTCCCAACACACTGTCGTCGGCACCTTAGCCGATATTGTGCACAAGGCTGACGCAGCACAACTCGAACCTCCAACGGTAATCGTCGTGGGTGAAGTGGTCAAACTCAGACCAACGCTCAACTGGTTCGAGCAACGTCCGCTCTTCGGAAAACGGGTGTTGATGACTCGCGCAAAAGAACAGGCCGGCGAATTAGCTACTCTTCTGGCGGGCTATGGAGCCGAGGCTGTCGAAGCCCCGACCATTAAGATTGTTCCCCCTATCGATTGGGCTCCTGTCGATCGCGCCATCTCAGGGATCGGAACCTACAACTGGATCATTTTCACAAGCGTGAACGGAGTGGACCGTTTCATGACTCGATTATGGGCCAAGGGACTTGACTCCCGCTGCCTGGCAGGACGACGGCTCTGCTGCATCGGACCCCGCACCGCACAGGAGCTGGAGAAATTTGGGGTCAAAGCAGATCTGATACCGGCCGACTATCAGGCGGAAGGAGTACTGGAGGCATTTGCGCAGCAGGATATCAAGACGGTTCGTTTCTTAATCCCTCGTGCCGAGGTGGCTCGGGAGATTTTGCCGGAAGAGCTTCGCGCTCATGGTGCTCATGTTGACGTCGTTCCGGTGTACCGAACAGTCACACCCACTCAAGACGACGCGGAATGGCGGCAGCAACTCATGGACCATCAAATCCATGTTGTCACGTTTACCAGTTCATCTACGGTCAAGAATTTTATGGCAATGCTTGGTGGGATAGATACAGTCAGGCCGCTGCTACAATCCGTCACGGTCGCGTGTATTGGACCCATCACGGCAAGGACTGCTGAGGAGTATGGGTTAACGGTTTCGGTCATGCCGAGAGAGAATACGATTCCCGCGCTGGTGGATGCGATCGCCCACCATTTCCAGCACCGTAAGCAGGTTGCAACGGGAGCCTTGGTGTAATGCCAACTGATGTACATGTCATGCATCTATAGTTGAGGAGGAGGGTGAAATGGTCCCTGTAAAGTCCTTTATGATACCCCGAGAAAAGTTTGTGACGGTTCCTCGCGACACCGACACACAAACTGCTGCTCGCATCATGCGAGACCGTGGCATCGGGAGTTTATTTGTCACCAATGATCGCGAGATCATCGGAATCATCACGGATACGGACATGATGCGCCGGGTTGTTGCCGCCGGAACCGACGCGACAAAAACAACGGTCGAGCAAATCATGTCGGCGCCGATCATGACGATTGAAGAAAGCAAGACTCTCTTGGATGCCAATGATTTGATGGCACAGTCCCATCTTCGGCATTTAGGAGTGACGCGCGACGGCGAGCTGGTCGGAATCATCTCCGTTCGAGACCTTGTCGTCTTTTTGACCAACCTTCCGAGAAAGTAGGGCGGGCGATGGCGTTTCCGATTCACCGTCTCCGACGGCTGAGACAGCATGAGTCTTTGCGCAGAATGGTACGTGAGACCATGCTGTCTCCGGCAGATTTTATCTACCCACTTTTTGTCGTCGAAGGTGCCGATCGTCGTGAAGAAATCGCATCAATGCCGGGTCAGTTCCGGCTTTCAGTCGACCTGCTGATCAAAGAGGCCGGAGCGATACTGGCGCTCGGTATTCCTGCCATCATGTTATTCGGCATTCCCGACCACAAGGATGAGCGTGGGAGTTCAGGATGGGACCCCAATGGAGTCGTGCAACGGGCCATCCGTGCCGTCAAGCAACAGGTGCCCGAGTTGCTGGTCATCACCGATGTGTGCATCGACGAATATACCAGTCACGGGCACTGCGGCATTGTGAAGAACGGCAAGATCCTCAACGATGAAACGCTGGAGTGCCTCACCGTCATGGCTCGGACGCATGCCGAAGCTGGAGCCGACATGGTCGCACCGTCAGACATGATGGATGGGCGAGTGGCTGCCATTCGGAGTGAGTTGGATCGATCCGGGTTCTCAGATCTACCAATCCTGGCGTACGCCGCCAAATTTTCCTCGTGTTTCTACGCACCTTTTCGTGATGCGGCGTTCTCGAGTCCTCAATTCGGCGATCGCCAGTCCTATCAGATGGACCCGGCGAACGCACGTGAAGCCCTCCGCGAAATCGAGCTGGATATTGAGGAAGGAGCCGATATCGTGATGGTCAAGCCGGCCCTGCCTTATCTGGATATCATCACGACTGCTCGCCGTCGCACACTACTTCCTCTTGCGGCCTATCAGGTCAGTGGCGAGTACAGTATGATCAAGGCTGCGGCACAAGCGGGATGGCTCGATGAATCACGTGCGATGATGGAATCGCTCTTGGCGATCAAGCGAGCAGGAGCGGACCTGATCCTGTCGTACTTCTCAAAAGACGCAGCCAAACTGCTCCATTGATCGACCATGCGGGTAACGCGAGGATATCTTAGCGAGACGGTCCGGCCGTATCCGGTGGGTACGATCGGCAACTTCGATGGGCACCATCGTGGTCATCAGGCGCTCTTGAAGCTGGTCGTTGAGACGGCACGCCAGACGCAAGGAACTGCCCTCGTGTTGACCTTCGATCCTCACCCGGTAAAAATTCTAGCACCTCACGCCGATTTACGATTCTTGACCGATCAGGAGGAGAAGCTTGCTCTGTTCGAACGGACAGGCATCGATGAAGTCGTCTTCTTGGAATTCACCCCGGCGTTTGCTTCCCTTTCTCCCGAAGCATTTGCCGACCAAATTCTCGCCAAAGGCCTGGGACTGCGAGAGGTATTCGTCGGGCAACATTTCGCATTCGGACACAAGCGAGCGGGAAAGATCGATGATTTGACCGATCTCGGGAAACGATTCGGCTTTATCGTCCACCCGACTTCGCCCATCATGATGGCTGGAGGAGTGGTCAGTTCCACCAGAATCAGGCAACTCATTATTTCCGGACAAGTTGATCAGGCTGCTGTCCTGCTCGGACGTCCCTACACGCTTAGGGGCATCGTCAGCCCAGGCGAGGGGAGGGGCCGCACTCTCGGATGGCCAACCGCGAACCTTCAATTGCCTGCCCACCGTGTCGCGCCAGCTGACGGAATCTATGCCACCATCACGATCGTAGATCATGAACGGCATGATTCTGTCGCGTACATTGGAACGAGACCAACCTTTGATGGGAGAGAACGACTGTTGGAAGTGAGCCTTCTAGATGGACCCTATGATCTGTATGGGCAAGCCCTGACAGTTCAATTTCTCGAACGTATTCGGGGAGACGCACAGTTCGTTGAGGAAACGGCACTGAGTCGTCAGATCGCATCTGATGTAGAGTCTGCCAAGACGATTCTTCGTAGGCATCACCAAGCCATCGGAGGGTAGCGAATCATTGTATCCGGTCGTCATGAATTCTCCCCGTAAATCTTGGCCTCCCTTACTTCATCGGATGGTCCGCACCGTTCGGACCTCAGATCTGTTTCACCATCGTCACCACCTCTTGGTCGCCGTTTCCGGTGGGCCCGATTCCATGGCGTTGTTGTCGCTCCTGGACTGCCTCCGTCCGGAATGGTCGCTGACCCTGACGGCCGTTCACTGTAACTATGGATTGCGTGGATCTGAGTCTGAGGGTGACCAAGAGTTCGTCACAACCCGCTGCGGAGAATTAAACATCCCTCTCCATGTCCGACGGCTCCACCTGCATGAGCGGTCAAAGCAATCATCTCTACAAGCTGCGGCTCGTCACCTTCGCTATCAGGCGTTTTCGGAGATTGCCGAACAGTGTGGCGCGGACCGTATCGTGCTCGGCCATACGGCAGATGACCAGGCTGAAACGATCTTGTTGTGGTTGCTTCGCGGAACCGGGCTCACCGGACTCGCTGGCATGCCGGCTGATCGAGATGGCGGGATCGTCCGACCTCTGTACGAAACCGGGCGTCAAGACATTCTCAGCTATCTCCGGAATTCCGGGTTACCGTTCCGTAATGATTCCAGCAACTCGAACCCCCTCTATCTGCGAAATCGAATTAGGCATGAGCTGGTTCCGGTTCTCAAACGGTTGGCCCCGGCAAGCCTTGAGTCACTCCGCCGATTCGCGAACATTTGCCGTGAAGATGACCGCTACCTAGATCAACAGGCTGCCGCTCTGTTCTCAGTCGCCCTGACATGGGAATCAGAAGGAGGCTGGACTGTCGATCGAACTCATCTCCTGACGTTTCCCCACTCTCTTCAACGGCGCGGGATCCGCAATGTCATTCGACAGAGCCTCAATCAGCCGTATGCGCTCGGACTCCGAACCGTGGATCGAGTTCTTCAGCTGGCGGCAAATGGGAAGGTTGGCTCTCTCGTTGATGTTCGGGGTGGCCATGTGATCGTAACCGACCGCCATCTCCGGTTTGTCCCCCATGACAAATTTTGGGTCGCTCCCGATCGTGATCAGTCCGTCAGTCTCCGACACGACATCGGTGTACCTGGTTCTCTCATGTGGCCTGGAACGGGTCAGCGACTTCATGTACAACCCCTGGCATATAGGGACGCTCCGGCACAACCGGAACGGGATCGGATCGTGGTAGATGCTGCTTGCATCTCTCAACCCCTCATAGTGCGAAATTTGGCGCCCGGTGACCGATTTCAACCATGCGGTATGGATGGGCATTCAAAGAAGCTTCAGGATTTTTTTACTGATCTCAAAATTCCCAAGTCCGTCCGTTCTCGTATTCCACTGGTCGTGGCGCCGGAGGGAATCGTGTGGGTCGTGGGCTATCGGCAAGACCGGCGCTGGCTCCCCACTGCCGAGACGGAACGCTGCCTCGTATTCACCGTTGATGATCCACCTTTAAGGGAAGGAACTGCGTGAGATGGAACGGATGTTCGGACGCCCAATCGTCACCCAGGAACAAATGCGGAGTCGTATCAGAGAACTAGGACGGCAGATCAGCACCGATTACGCGGGTAAGGACCTGGTGCTTGTCGGGGTATTGAAAGGCGCCTATGCTTTTTTTGCCGACCTCGCCCGCGCCATCCGAATTCCGGTCCGTGTCGATTTTATCATCGTGACCAGCTACGGTACTCGGGCAAAGACCTCCGGGAAGGTGAAGCTGGTCACGGAACTGACCGAAAAGATCAAAGGCAAGGATGCTCTCCTGGTCGAGGACATTGTCGACTCAGGATTGACGGTCCAGTATCTGATCAAAACCTTGGCAAAGCGAAAGCCGAACAGCATCAAGATCTGCACGTTACTGAGCAAGCCGGAGCGCCGAGTGGTCAACGTGCAGGTGGATTATGTTGGCTTCAGAGTGCAGAACGAGTATATCGTTGGGTACGGGCTTGATTACCAGCAGAAGTATCGCAACCTTCCTTATCTCGCTGTTCTCGATCAGTTGAACGAGCACGAGACATAACCGTTTCGCACGTTCGTTTTTTCACGAGCTGTTGTGAATTCACGCAAGGCTATGTTAACATCAATGCGACTTTTCAATACGTTGCTTCCAACATCCCGGCCAAGGAGAACTGGATGAATTCCCGGGTCAAGAACTTGCTCTTTTGGGTGGTTGTCGGCTTGTTCATGATTCTCCTCTTCAATCTATTTAGTGTACCGACTCACGCGCCGGAAGAAGAAGTCATATTCAGTGATTTCATGGCGAAGCTCGATAAGGGCGATTTTGAGAAAGTCATCATCAAGGGCAATAACATGAGTGGTGTCCTGAAGGACAAGACACGCATCCGGACCTACTCAGCCGATTATCCTGACTTTGTCAAAATCCTCCGGGAACGGGACGTCCAGATTGAAGTGAAGCCACCGGATGAAAGCCCATGGTATATCACCTTCCTGGTGACATGGGGTCCGTTCATTCTCTTTCTGGGCTTGTGGTTTTTCCTGATGCGGCAGATGCAGATTGGTGGAAATAAGGCGCTGTCCTTTGGGAAGAGCCGTGCGCGCATGCTCACGGAAGAAAGAAAAAAGGTCACCTTCTCGGACGTCGCCGGTGTCGATGAGGCCAAGGAAGAAGTCCTCGAAATCATCGAATTTCTGAAAGACCCGAGGAAGTTTCAGAAGCTCGGGGGACGTATTCCGAAGGGTGTCCTGGTCGTAGGTCCTCCCGGAACCGGAAAGACGTTACTGGCAAAAGCCATCGCCGGTGAAGCGGGTGTGCCCTTCTTCAGTATCAGCGGATCTGATTTCGTTGAGATGTTCGTCGGAGTGGGGGCCTCTCGAGTTCGTGATCTATTTGAGCAGGGGAAGAAACATGCCCCTTGCATTATTTTCATCGATGAGATCGATGCAGTTGGCCGATTGCGAGGAGCAGGTCTTGGTGGTGGTCACGATGAGCGAGAGCAAACGCTCAACCAGTTACTCGTGGAAATGGACGGATTCGATACGACAGAGGGTGTAATTTTGGTTGCTGCGACGAACCGGCCAGATGTACTCGACCCGGCTTTGCTCAGACCTGGCCGTTTTGATCGACAAGTCGTCGTCAATCGCCCGGATCTCCGCGGACGCTCAGAAATCTTGAAAGTTCATACCAAGAAAGTGCCCGTCGCAGCGAATGTGGAAATTGACAAGATTGCCAGAGGAACACCTGGGTTTTCGGGGGCTGACCTTGAAAACTTGGTCAATGAAGCCGCACTATGGGCGGCTCGGCAAAACAAAAAAGAAGTTGAAAACATCGACTTCGAAATGGCTAAGGACAAGGTCATGATGGGGGCCGAGCGCAAGAGCATGATTCTCACTGACGAAGAAAAGAGGGTCACGGCCTACCACGAAGCGGGCCACGCGCTGATGGCGAAGCTCTTGCCAGGAACGGATCCGGTTCATAAAGTCACGATTATTCCGAGAGGTCGGGCACTCGGTGTGACAATGCAGCTGCCCACCGATGACCGGCATAACTATTCCAAAGATTTTCTGTACAATACGTTGGCTATTCTCATGGGTGGACGGGTCGCAGAGGAGCTCGTGTTTAAGCATATCACGACCGGAGCCGGCAACGACCTTGAGCGTGCAACCGAGCTTGCCCGAAAGATGGTCTGTGAATGGGGCATGAGCGAAAAGTTGGGGCCTCTCACATTTGGACAAAAAGAAGATTCAGTATTTCTCGGTCGAGACTTTACCACCAAACGAGATGTCAGTGATCAGGTCGCACTTGAAATAGACCTTGAGGTCAAGCGCTTCGTGACTGAAAACTATGATCGCGCGAAGCGCGTGCTGACAGAGCAGATGACGAGCCTCAAAGCTTTGGCAGAAGCGCTCCTGGAAAAAGAAGTGTTGGACGCGCCAGAAATCGACCAGATTCTGCTGCAATCCTCCTCTCAAACCGTTCCTGCCTAGATCGACAAAGACATTCAGCGACGGCTCCCACTGACTTGGGAGCCGTCCTAATTCATATAGCAACGAACATAGATGTTCTCTTTGATCCATGAGATACTGCCCTGGATCAGCCAACCTTTATTCAGGCTTTCCCCTTGCTCGGTGAAAGAGTTGGATCAGGTCTCACGCCATCAACATCCATTGCAACCACGGAATTGGTTTCTTGCCAAAGGGAGCAAGGTACACTGTGCGACGCGTCCATTGATCATGGGTGTCGTGAATGTCACTCCTGATTCGTTTTATGATGGTGGACGATATACATTACCAGAACTAGCCATCGCGCACGCCCTGGAACTTATCCAACAAGGGGCAGATATCATCGACATCGGAGGAGAATCAACCAGGCCTGGTGCGGACCCGGTCGCTGAGCATGAGGAACTGGCCCGCGTTATCCCGGTCGTTGAAGGGTTGGCTCGCCAGGTGACAACTCCTATCTCGGTTGATACGACTAAATCTCGAGTGGCCGCATGCGCATTAGAGAGTGGCGCCTCCATTATCAACGATGTGAGTGCCCTGCGAGAGGACCCGGCTATGGCCTCTGTGATCGCGCACTCAAACGCTGCCGTGGTCTTGATGCACATGCAGGGAACCCCTCAGACTATGCAGCAGTCTCCCCAATACCTCGATGTTGGATCAGACGTGTTGCAATTCCTTGACGAACGTGTCCAAACCGCCATTCAGGCGGGGATTGCTCGAACCAACATCATCCTTGATCCAGGATTTGGTTTTGGTAAGCTCGTATCCCATAACCTCGATCTACTAAAACAACTATCCTCTTTCTTGGTGTTGAATTGTCCTTTACTCGTTGGACTATCACGGAAGGGCTTCATCGGAAACGTTGTCGGGAAATCTGTGGAACACCGGGAGTGGGGAACGGCAGCAGCTGTTGCTCTAGCTGTTGATCGTGGCGCTCACATTATCCGTGTTCATGACGTTGCAATGACCATCGACGTAGTTAAAATGGCGGCTGCGTTAAGCCCTCACTGGGCAGCTATTGGACAGGAGTACAATGCGTAAATTATTTGGTACTGATGGGGTACGAGGGGTCGCAAATCTCGATCCCATGACCAGCGAAATGGCGATGCAACTTGGTCGAGCGGCTGCGCACATCTTCATGCGACGTGCTGGGCGTCACCAGATCGTGATCGGAAAGGATACCAGGATTTCTGGCTACATGTTGGAATCCGCTCTTATGGCTGGGATTTGCTCCATGGGTGTTGATGTGTTAGTGGTAGGACCCATGCCAACTCCTGCCATTGCATTTTTAACCAGGAGTCTCCGCGCGGATGCCGGTGTGGTCATTTCTGCCTCACACAATCCATACCAAGATAACGGCATTAAGTTCTTTTCCAGCAATGGATTCAAACTTCCGGACGAAGTCGAAGCTCGGATCGAACAGCTGATCGTATCCGACGAAATTCGTCATCTCCGTCCGACAGCAGATCTGATCGGCAAAGCATACCGCATAGACGATGCTGAAGGACGTTATATCGAATTCACGAAGCGATCCTTACCGAAAGACTTGGACTTTCAAGGAATCAAGCTTGTTGTCGATTGCGCGAACGGCGCCGCATATAAAGCCGCTCCGACCGTCCTCAGAGAGTTGGGAGCGTCCGTGGAAGTCATCGGCAATAAACCAAATGGAATGAACATCAATGCTGACTGCGGCGCAGTTCATCCGGAGCTTCTACAAGAGACCGTGCTGCGTCAGAAGGCAGACATTGGTATCGCTCTCGATGGGGATGCCGATCGGGCCGTATTTGTTTGTGAGCAAGGGACGATCATTGACGGAGACCATGTGATGGCTGCCCTGGGGCTCGATCTTCACCAGAATGGGCTCCTGATCAAACAGACATTAGTTGGAACCGTGATGAGTAATTTTGGGTTAGAGCTCTCGATGGCCAAAGCAGGGATCAAGCTGGTGCGAACACCTGTCGGAGATCGTTACTTGCTCGAGCGTATGTTGGCTGAGGGGTATAACTTCGGCGGAGAACAATCCGGACATTTTATTTTTCTCGACCATAACACGACGGGAGACGGCCTCATCTCAGCACTCCAGCTATTGTCCTTGCTGAAACGAACCAAGAAACCCTTGTCAGAGTTGGCGAAAGCCATGGCGGCCGTTCCTCAAATATTGGTCAACATCCATGTCAAACAGAAACCAGCCTTGGAGACCATTCCTGCTATTGATCGAGCGATCCAGGAAAGTAATCGACGATTGAACGGAAGTGGGCGTGTCGTGATTCGATATTCTGGCACAGAGCCATTACTGCGAATCATGGTAGAGGGGGAACATTCTACGATCGTAAAAGAAATTGCTGACGACCTTTCCAGCATCATACGTGATCATCTCTGCTGAGTGTTCCTTCTCGAGCACGAGGGACGCTCATGCTCCCATCTCTCACGGTAGCATTTCTCTTTGGTCTTCTGATTGGATCTCAGCTTCCCCTTTTCCCGATTTCTTCAATCGCACTATTGACTGCCACCGCCTTTGGTTTCACTCTCCTTGAACGGGGCGGCCACCTGGACACACACCGAACACTTCCTCTGTATGTGAGTCTTTTGTCAGGGGTGGTATATTGGAGTCTCCTCATTCCCCAGCCAGCTCTTCATCCAACTTCCTTGGATCTTCAAGAGAGCCGTAGGGCTAGCATCTCGGGACGGGTTGTTCTACCAGTTCAGCATGGGGTAGGACGTCAGACTGTAATCATCGAAACCGATGACAATTCAGAGACGTCCAGCCGTATACGCGTGATATGGCGCGATCCTGGCCTGACACTACACCAGGGTGATCGCGTTATGTTCCAGGGAATTATTCACCGCCCCAAAGGATCTCTGAATCCATCTGGATTCGACTATGCCACCTATATGGTGCATCACGGCATTGATTTTGTCGCTGCACTGAGCGGTCCTGACGCAGTAACACTCATCGAAAGACCACTCACGGGTCGATGGCACTTCTGGGGCCAGGTTGATCAGTGGAGGAACATCGTACGACAGGCAGCCATCCACACCTTGAGCCAGCCTGCATTGGGGATCTATCTCGGCATGATCATCGGTGAGCGTGGCTATCTTGAGCAGGAGATTCAAGAATGGTTCATGATCACAGGCACCGTTCACCTCCTCTCGATCTCCGGCTCTCATCTCGGGCTAGTCGCCGTCGTATTATTTGGGTTCGTGAAACGATCCATCCTATGGTTTCCGTCTGCTCTGTTGTTAACGATATCGCGGAGAATCACTCCCTCTCAGATTGCCATTCTTCTCACCTGGCCAGCTGTCGCCCTGTATGCAGTGCTGGCGGGAGCCGAATTGGCAACTATCCGTTCGCTTATCATGATTACCTTAGGAATGGCGACTGTCTGGCTTGGGCACCAACGTCATCTCGGGCATGCAATGGCGGCGGCTCTTCTGATCATTGTGTTGCATGATCCTCGAGCAATCTTTGACATCTCCTTTCAACTCTCCTTTCTCTCCGTTCTGGCGATACTCAGTCTGCTTGCTCACATACAAGTTGAGAATGAGGACGAAGCAGCTTCCCATCGGTACCCCCACTCTCGCATCACGACCACTGTCCTCAGCGCCCTCATGATAAGTGGAACAGTCACTTTAGCAACCCTTCCCCTGGTCGCATTCTATTTCAACCAAGTTCCATGGATGGGAGTCATCACGAACCTCCTGGCTGTCCCCTTTACAGGTCTGGTCCTAGTCCCGCTTGGTTTACTGGCCGCGGTATGGACTATTGTCACCGGAAACGATTTCTTGATCATGGGGGATTGGCTAGCACCTTTCTTCCACTGGATGGTAATGGGCCTACGGTGGTGCGCTGGTATTCCTGGCGGAGAGTGGTATGTGGCGGCACCATCGATACCCATGATGGTCCTCTTTTACTGTGGCGGTCTGTTTCTTGTTATTCGAACTTTGCCGCATCGTGCTCGGCTGATAGGTGCCGGCACGTTGGTCATCCTGCTCGCTTGGTGGTTGATTCATCCGGGTTTGCGCGGAGATGGAGACCGTTGGCGAGTCACCTTTCTCGACGTTGGCCAAGGAGATAGTGCCGTCGTCGAGCTACCCGACGGAAGGACTGTGCTTATCGACGGTGGGACGCGTCACGAGAGGTTTGATGTGGGGAAAATGGTCCTAGCACCCTTCTTGTGGAATCGTGGAATTTCCCATCTCGATTTGGTTATTGCCACGCATGATCAAGTCGATCACGTGGGTGGCCTCATTTGGATACTTCGTCATTTCTCCATCGGTCAGTTTTGGGGAAGTGGCATTGTTCGATCCGAGCAATTCTCCCAAGAGCTTCGATCCGCTCTTCGTGTTCGAGGAATCGATGAACACATCGCCACGCTTGGGCAAGACCTGTTGCCTTCCGGTCCCTGTCGTTTGACCATTCTCAACCCGCCCGAACGCTCCGCAGAGCTTGACCTGATCCAACTCCAAGGCGGAACCGCATTGAACAACCATTCCATCGTGTCAAGACTACACTGCGGAGCGTACTCGATTTTGTTCGCAGCCGATATTGAAGCCGCTGGCTTGAGACGCTTGACGGCCGACGGTCGACATCCTGTGACAGTATTGAAAGTGCCACACCATGGAGCACGCAGCTCCGTTGATCATGATTGGATCCGCCAAGTTCACCCGCGGTATGCCATCATATCGGTTGGAGCTGGCAACCCGTATGGACATCCCGTAGGGTCGGTGCTTCAAGCCTATACGGATCAGGAGGCCACCATCTATCGCACGGATCTTGACGGAGCAGTCTGGGTCTCGGGTCGACTATCAACATCTGAGTTCACCGTGGGACGCATGCGCGATCTCATCCTGAAACCCGTTGACCTGGTGAACTGTTCCTGGCGCTGTGAATACCACAACTGGAACCGACTCGTTGCGTCCTTCGACTGACCAGCCCCCCACTCATTTTCAGCAGTTAGGAGCCCCTCACCTCGGTCCTCTCCATCGTACAAGACCGGTTAGAAAGGACAGTTTTTGTCTCTTCTTGGCCTAGACGCTAGTAGATCGCAACAGAAGTATCAATACTTTCCAATGCTTATCCAATTGCTAGCAAGGCACAGCATGTGCAGTCGACTTGTCCATGACACGTGCTCTGTCTCAAGGGAGTCCTGATCATGGCTAAGCTTGTTCGCATCGTCATTCAGCTTCCGGTCGAGCTCAAGGAAAAACTCGATGCCCTGAAACAGCAGGGATACACAACGAGCGGCTTTATCCGCGCCACATTGGAGCGAGAGCTAAGCAAGCTTGATGTCCGACAGGAATCTGGGATTCGTAAACCAGTGAGCAAATGACAAAATAATCGAGGAGGGAGCACCAACCAGTGGCACGGTTATCTGATTTAATCCGGGAACAGGCTTCTCATCAAAAGAGCGGTGTCACACACACTTCTCACACGGGAGCATCGGCGCTGAGCAGCTGTCGCTCATGGATTGCCTCAACAAGGCAAGAGCTCTATCGGATCAAAGAAGCAGTCCATGCCAATAAGATCCCGGACGTGACACGGTGCGCCAGTCCCGCTGAGCAATTAGTCAACCTCCTGCACCAGAGTGATGACCTTATCGGATGGGCATTGAACGGACAGTCTGATGACTATCTGGTCGATAATGCGTTGCATGTTGCCATCCTCTCAACAAAGGTAGGAATCGGTCTGCAATACCGAGAGCATGATCTAGAGCGCCTGGCATTGGCCGGTTTGCTCCATGACCTCGGCATGTGGACGGTTCCAGAGTTGCTCATCACGAAACGAGGTGCTCTCACTGAAGAGGAGCGGGATCTCATTCGCGCTCACCCGGAGCGAGGTCGCCGGATTCTCACGGGACAGGGTAGTGTCTTCGAGTGGGTAGCCAGCATCTGCGCACAGGAACATGAACGATGGGACGGCAGCGGCTACCCATGCCGACTAAAACACAAGCAGATTGCCGAGCCGGCGCAAGTCATTGGAATTGTCGATTCATTGGATGCCATGGTCACAACGAGACCCTATCGAATGAATAATTCACCTCATGACGTCATACGCGAGCTCCTGCTTCACGGCAAGGCTCTATTTTCCCTTCCGGTGCTCAAAGCAATCGGCGATCAAATTACCCTCTATCCGGTCGGAACAGAGGTGCGCTTGAACACCGGAGAGAGTGGGACTGTGAAAAGAACCAATCCTCGCTACCCGCTTCGTCCTGTGGTGGAGATCTCAAAATTTGGTGAACCGAGCGATATGGATCTATCGCAAAACATGTCGGCGCATATCGTGGGCGTCGTGCACGCTAGAATGGCATCATAGGAGACGACTCGTGAAGCCAATTCGTAATGCGCCGATCGCCATTGTACTGTGCATAGCTCAGATGAGCATGCTTCACATGGTAGGGTGTCGCAATCCGGGACAATCGACCTTGCCCCCTTCGGCAGTGAGCACGAATCCTCTCTCACTTCCACCGCTTCCCAAGGGCGATGTGTATGCTGACGAAACAGTTCCCACGACAGAGACGCCGATTGAAACAGGCGACACGCTGGAAGTCGTCATCCGGCGAGGAGCAGGTGAAGAAAAGTACAGTGGGTTGGTGCGCGAAACCGGAACGGTCTCCGTTGGGTTCATGGAAGTACCAGTCGGCGGTGTGACAGTCGCAGAGGCGGAACGCCGAGTCGAGGACGCAGCCAGGCCCTTTATGAGAGAACCCCGCGCCCAAGTGGCGCTCAAGAAGAAACTGCTTAAAATCAAACGGGTCTTTGTGTTCGGGGACGTGAAGAAGCCTGGCATGGTTCCCATGGCGAGAGACATGACGGTGCTCCAAGCGGTAGCGGCAGCAGATAATTTCTACGAAACTGCGCTGCTCGAGGAAATTCGGATTGTTCGAGGTGGAGATTTCTCACAGCCTCACATCTTAACGGCTGACCTTGCTCGTGTCTTCACCTATGGAGACCTTTCACGGAATATCGCGCTCGAGGAAAATGATGTCATCTTTGTACCGCGCGAACAGCTGGGAGACGCCACAGAAGCGGCAAAGAAGATCATGCCGATTGTTCAGGCCGCGATCATGCCACTGTACCCGGCGTATCTGATCCCAGCATTTACATCATTCAAACCGTAGCGCGATGAGCTGATACAGGACTTCCATGGCACAGTACGAACTCAATGTCATCGACTACTGGTTGATTCTTAAAAAACGCAAGTATCTCATCCTTCTCTCGACCATCCTCGTGGTGGTCTTTACCGTGCTCTTTTCGGAATTTCTTCGACCCGATCCTCTCTATGAAGCCTCTGCACGAGTCAAGTTTGAACGGAGCACGACGATAGCTCAGCAACTGCTGGAATCTCTGTCCTACTCGAGCATGAATGATCTCGGCACCCAGATCGAATTCATTCGAAGTTTTCCCGTCATAGAACGGGTAGCGGTGGATCTTGGACGAGTGGATTCGAATACGTCCCCAGAGGAACAGAAATCCGCCACCTACCTGAATATCATTTACAACCTCGGTCAGGAGATCACCGCCCAACGAGAAGGAGATACAAATATCATTCGTATCTCCGCTACCTCCGACGAGCCGGAACTCGCGGAACGGATGGCCAACTCGGCAGCCTCGGCGTACCGAGTAGAAAACATCGCAGCCCGCAACCGCCTTGTCACTGACTCAAAACGGTTCGTGGAGGAGCAATTGGCAAGCCTGGAAAAGCAACTGAACGATTCCGAAGACGCTCTTCGCACGTTCAAAGAGAATGAAGGTCGGGTCTTCCTTGCTGATGAAGCCCGAGCCGCTCTGGATACCTTCACCAAGTTGGAGGAGCAGTACAACGACGTCCTGCGAAAACGCACCGAGGGCGAACGCCAAATCGAAGTGCTGAAACACTCGGACGCCGTTATCGGCAATCAGACTGGGCGGATCTTCACCGAAGAACAGAACGCACTCCTCACCATCCTCAATCAACGACTGTTGGACCTCATTCAGGAGCGAGATACGTTACTGATCAATTACACACCGGATCATCCCCAAGTCGTAGAGCAGCAAATGAAAGTCGACAATGTCAAATCAGAAATGATCCAAGAGCTGAAGTCTAAAGTCGCCACTCTGATGGATCGGGAAGAGGCGCTGCAAGAACAACGACGGCATTACCGGCAACGCTACTTGGGGTACCCCCGAGCAGCCATTCAAATGAGTCGTTTGGAGCGAGAAGTGAAGGTAAACACAGACCTTCTTGCAACTCTAAAGGCCAAGCATCAGGAGTTACTGATAAAGGGGGCAGAACGGATCGAGGAGGTCTCCATCATCGCTCCGGCCATCACACCCTCAACGCCTATCAACGGCTCCAACATCACGATGAATTTGATGATCGGGGGGTTGATGGGGTGTTTTCTCGGCATCGTTCTCGCCTTCGGTCGAGAGTCCTTCGATACATCGATTGGTACCATCGAAGGAGTCGAGGAGTTTCTCAAAGTACCAGTCTTAGGAATTATTCCACAGCTCGACCATAAGGTGCTCAAGGAGATGGCGCTGGAAACATTGCCGCCGGACACACCACCGTCGGCAGCCGAAAGCCTCTCGAAATTGATTTGTCTGCTTGATCCCAAATCCGTCTTATCGGAAAGTCTTCGTTCGCTCAGGACCAATATTCAGTTCGCCAGTCTGGATCGGAGAGTGAAGTCGATTATCTTCACCAGCGCCGCGCTTGGGGAGGGCAAAAGCACCTGCGTGATCAATTTGGCTATCACCATGGCTCAAGAGGGGATAAGAGTGTTGCTGGTCGATGCCGATCTGCGCAAACCGATTGTCCACCAACGATTGGGTATCGAGCGCGAACCAGGGTTGGTTGATGCCTTGTTGGGGACGACGTCATGGCGCTCATACGTTCGGTCCGCGACGGACCTCATGCTTGGAACGGTCGGTGTCGATCGGTTCCTCAGCACTCCCGGTCTGGATAATCTCCATGTGATCACGAGCGGCTCAGAATCAGGAAACCCCAACGAGTTTCTGAATATTACGAAGATCAAAGCGCTCATCGCAGAAATGCAGGAAGACTACGATATTGTGTTGATCGACACCCCACCAATCCTTCCCGTCACGGACGCGGTCGCCTTTAGCTCTCGTGTCGATGGGACCATCTTGGTGTACCAGGTGGGTCGGATCGGTCGCAATGCACTGAAGCGTGCCAAGTTCCTACTCGATCACGCTCAGGCCAATGTTCTTGGTGTCGTGCTCACCAACGTCAAGTCAGAAGTGACACCAGAGTACGGTCTCTATCGCTACGAGTATCGTTGACGTGACTCGCGGAGCTTTTGCGCCATGCAACCGGCTGCCATTACTACACACGATAGCCTCGTCGTTTCGGTGCTTGCGCTCGTCCTCGCCTTAGGTCTGACCCTGACAACACCGACGACCGGCATGCAAGCGGCCTTTGGATTCTTAATCCTACTCACCGCCTTCACTTCTGTTTCCGCAGCGCTCTACCTGCTGATTGCCTCGATGCTGTTATCGCCTGAGATTGCGATTGGACGGATCGAAGGTCGCGGTGTCGGTGGGCGAGAATTGTCATTCCGTATGGACGATATTCTCTTAGTCATCATCGGCGTCAGCTGGTTGGTCAAGAATATTCTCTACCGTGAGTTGGCGTTGTTTCGTGAGACCCCACTGAACCGACCGATCGCCGTCTACATGGTCATCTGCGTCATCTCAACACTCATCGGCGTCTTGAACGGCCATGTCAGACCGATAGCCGGATTTTTCTTTGTGCTGAAATACTTCGAGTATTTCTTTGTGTTTTTCATGGTCGTGAATCACGTGCGTTCGGAACAGCATGTGGTGGGGCTCGTGATGGCTCTGCTCGTTGTGGGCCTGATCGTCAGTCTATACGCCATCTATCAAATACCGAGCGGGCAACGTGCATCGGCCCCGTTTGAAGGCGAAAGCGGGGAACCGAATACGCTCGGGGGGTATCTCGTATTTCTGTTGGCGATTATGACCGGCCTTTTGCTGCATATTCAGATCGGTCCAATTCGTGTCGCACTCTTGGTCCTGAGTGGATTTGCCATCTTAGCATTGATGGCCACATTATCACGCTCATCCTATCTTTCTGCTTTTGTACTGCTCCTGACAGTCGGTGTCACCCAGTGGAGACGGCCTCGGGTCCTCACCCTTCTCTTGATCATCACGGCTCTCATTCCACTCCTGGCGCCTGCCAATGTGAAGGAGCGAGTCAATGAGACCTTCTTCGGACGGCAGTATGGAGGAGAAATCAAAGTCGGCCGGGTCGGACTGGATCTGTCCACAACCGAACGACTGAAATCATGGGCGTATGTTCTGGATGATTGGGTTCATGATCCGATCCTTGGACGAGGAATTACCGGTTACGCGTGGGCCGATGCCCAATACGTGAAAATCCTCGGTGAGACGGGCCTTGCCGGTTTAGTTGCCTTTGGATTCATCATCTATCGCCTCTGGCGATGTGCCAGAGAGTCGTTTCTATCACAAACCGATCCGTTCGCCAAAGGACTGGCTCATGGCTTCCTCTTAGGATTGGTCGCCATGCTGGCTCATGGCGTTGGCGCGAATACCTTTATCATCATACGGATCATGGAGCCATTTTGGCTTTGTGCAGGTCTTGTCATGCTATTGCCCACGCTGTCTCCCTCGGCTGAGACAGCGAACAGAACGGAGATGGCCGCATGACCTGGTTTCTTTTCTGTTATTGGTACGAACCGGACGCCCCACAGGATCCAGTGGGATTGGTTCGCGTGTGGAGCTTGGCGGATGCACTCACCCAAACCGGAGATGCGGTTGTTCTGTTTCCTCCTCGATATCGATCAGCCTCGAATCACTTCGCCTTCAAGGTCGTTCCAATCCGTCTCATATTTTTACCACTGATTCGGCCACTGTCATACGCACTGCTCTCGTTCATTCAGGGACTCATTCATGCACTCCAGACACGACCAGATGTCGTGTACTACCGATGGATGGACAGCCCGCATGCATTGATCCTTGCCAAATTGCTCCGAGTGCCGTGCGTCTGTGAAGTGAACGGCGAACCGGTTCCTGACTGGTTCACAGGAAGATCACGGTTCGGTCTTCGTTTAAAACATCTGCTAGCCGGTTTCGCATTAAGACATTGTGAACATGTGGTAGTACTGACGAGCGGTTTGCGATCATTGCTTCACGAGCGTTACCACGTGTCCCTCGAACGTATCGCGGTCTTCCCTAGCGGCACAGATGTGCAACGGTTTGTACCACACAATGCCGTGTCGTCAAGACTTCAACTAGGACTGCACCCATCATTCTTATATATTGGATTTATTGGTAGTTTGTATCGCTATCAAGGGCTCGCCTGTCTTCTTGATGCCATGGTGCTAATCAAAAAGGTCTGCCCAACTGTGCACCTTCTCCTGGTTGGCGATGGGGAAGTACGGGAAGAACTTGAACAACAAGCCAGGCGACTGGAATTGGAAAACTGCATTACCTGGGCCGGACGCGTCCCCTATGTCGACGTTCCTGTGTGGATTGGGGCGATGAGCCTCTGCGTGGCTCCGTTTCGGGGAGATCGTGGTGAAACATCACCGGTGAAACTCTTCGATTATCTGGCATGCCATCGGCCTGTGGTGGCCAGCGCTATCCCTTCGGTGGTGTCCGCGTTCACGGCTCAAAGCGGCGTTCAACTTGTACCCCCTGATCAGCCACGTCTGCTGGCGGACGCCATCATTGCTCTCATACAAGACCCCGACCGTTGCCAGGCAATGGGGCAAGACGGTCGACGCTTTGTAGAGAAGAGCTTTTCATGGGCGGTGATCGCACAGCAACTTCGGCAATGGATTCATGCGGATACGAGGGTGAAGACTCATGCGCATTCTCACGTACTGTGATGAAGACCTAGGGGTTGCAGCTGGCGGGTCACGGCAAGTACTGGAATTCACCAAAGCCTTGGCTTCGCGTGGCCACGATGTCTGCGTCGTTGCGCCTCAGCCTGAACGAACCATCACGGGAATCAGCATGCCACCACGGGTACAGATGCATTTCGTGCCCGTCATGAGGTGGGGAGGGTTCCGCCCACTATCATTTCTCATGAACTCCAAACAAACATTGACAACACTCCTACATGAACAATGCCCAGATGTCGTGTTGTGGTTTGATTCACCAGGCCAAATTGCTCCGCTTTTGGCACTGCAAGGAACCTCCTGCCCTATCGTATACTTTGTGAACGGACTTCCGAACGAAGAGGTCCGGGGTATATGGCGTATTCCACCGCTTCTCGCGCTCTTAGGTTACTGCCTACATCTTGCCATTGAGAGCGCTGCCGCGATCGTCAGTGTTTGTCCCGAACTCTTATACAGTCTCCGGTCTCGAGAATCGGTAGATTCATCCAAACTCACGGTCATCAGGAATGGTGTCGATCCGATTCATTTCTCCCCGCTGCCACAGGAATTGGCCAGACAAGAGTTGGGGCTACCTGACCAAGGACCATATATTGGGTTTGTGGGTGGGTTTTTCCCCTGGCATGGCCTCGATACACTTGTTGATGCCATCGCCATTGTCGCGAAGTCCTACCCCACGGTGTGCTGTCTTCTAGTCGGCGATGGCGTCATGAAACCGAGACTCGAAGCACAGGTACGTCGCTTACAACTGTCCCGCTCGATCCATTTCGTTGGGCGAGCCGATTTCAGTGAAGTCCCTCGGTGGATTGCCGCCTTCGATATCTGTGTCGTGTTACATAGACAGACCCGATCCTATCCTGGTGATTCGATGAAACTGTGGGAATATCTCGCCTGCGGGCGTCCTGTCGTGGCAACAGCAGGACCGGGATATGGCGATACCGTAGGTGATCTCGGGTGTGGGCTATCGGCACGAGCTGATGATCCCGGTGATCTGGCTCGTCAGATCATCGCGTTATTGGACCACGCCGAACTTCGGGAGAACATGGGACAACGAGGACGATCGGCCGTCGTGCGAGCTCACACCTGGTCTGCCCGAGCCGCTCAACTCGAACAGGTATGCCAGCAGGCCATCGAACAAACAGCGCTGGCCGCATGAATAAATCCTAGGGGTCGACGACACAATCGAAGCATGATCGTGATGAGTACTCACAACAAGACCTCAACAACCCTCCGTCTTCGTGACCGAATCCTCCACGCCGGTGGCTGGGTTGGGGGAGGATTTCTTTTTGACAAGGTCGTCGCTGCAATCCAACTGGTCGTGCTTGCGAGAATCCTGACCCCGGCAGATTTCGGAATCATGGCTGCATCTGCAGCCGTGTTGCTCGCGATTCTCACGCTCGGGGAGTTAGGACTCGAGTCGGCTCTGATAGCAAAAGAGCATGTCACCGAGGATGATCTTACGACAGCCTGGACCCTATCGGCTCTTCGAGGCCTAGTGATGGCAAGTGGGGTCTGGCTATTGGCAGGGCTGATCAGTGATGTGATGCGTATGCCACTGCTCGAACCGCTGCTACGGGTCCACGCCTGGGCATTGATCATTCAAGGCTTTTACAGCCCGGCTATGGCGATATTGATGAAGAGGCTGGACCTCAAAGGTCGTGTGACGATGGACGTGGTCCGGCGCAGCATTGAGGCGAGCGTCACCTTAAGCATTGCCATTATCCACCGAACAGTCTGGGCAATCGTCATCGGCCAATTAGTCGGTTTGATGGTTGGATGTCTTCTGTCCTTCTCGATTTCACGCTTTGTTCCCCGTTGGTCGCTGAAAAGGTCGGCTCTCTCCTACCTCTTTCGTTACGGAAGCCGTCTGAATCTCACGACGATCTGCGCCTTCGTGGTGATGACCGGCGGGGAACTCGTCGTCGGCCGTGTTCTTGGAGCCGAGGCACTGGGCATGTATCAGGTGGCGCTGGCCATTCCTCTCCTCATCGGAGCACGAGCCACGTCCCTTATGCAGCAGATCAGTGTACCGACCTATGCCTCGTTGCAACAGGATGAGCTCGGGATCGCTCGTGTGTTTAATCTTCAAGTTGGCCTCGTCGGAATCATCTATATACCACTCGGCATGATCATCGGCATTCTGTCACCGATTATTGTTCCTTTCACGTTTGGTCCTCAATGGATCGGCATCGTCGACCCACTCAGAGTCCTCTGCCTCTATGCCGTGTGTAGTGGCTACGTAAGCGTCATGGCCTCCTTGCATTACGGGATGAGACGTCCGGATCTGCAGATGCGAAGCTGGGCTGGACAATGTCTTGTCTATCTCGCCTTGATCGTTCCACTGACCATTTCGTTCGGAATAGTCGGGGCTGCTCTCTCTCTCACGATCAGCTACCTGTTCGGAACCGCCTTACAGGCATGGGTATCTGGCCGTCTCCTTGGCCCATCATCTCAGGACACATTCCTGTCACTGAGCCGCATCGGAGCGCTTGGCCTCATGGTAGGGATTGTCCTCACGACGCTTCCTCTCCAGCATCGTGTACTGACCTCCTGGGCACCGGACATTCTTGCTCTGGCGCTCACAGTATTATTCATCGGTTATCTCTGGTGGATTGAGCGACCGCGGCTGAATGCCTTATGGAACTATCAATCATATGGTGTGCACGCATGAGCTCCACAGATACGCTGGACCTCTCTATTGCGATTGTCAGCTACAACACGCGAACTCTATCGTTGGACTGTCTCAGATCGGTGTTTGAGACTGCTGGGAACGTCACGTTCGAAGTGATTCTTGTGGACAACAACTCTCACGATGGGACAGCTGACGCTGTGAGCGAAGACTACCCGACGGTACACCTCATCATGAATCAGCAGAATCGAGGATTTTCCAAAGCAGTCAATCAGGCGCTCAAGATCAGTGAGGGGCGCTATTTCCTCATGTTGAACAGTGATACACGTCTTCAATCCCAAGCATTGGAGCATATGGTTGCCTGTCTCGATCGAAATCCAGACATTGGAGCCGTCGGGTGTAGGCAACGGACGGAAGACGGGCGAATGTATCAATCATGTTTTCCGTTTCCATCCGTTCGAGATCACTTTTTTTACGCAGCACCTTTTCGACGATGGGTCCCCACCGTGCAGGCTGCCGTGGCTTCAAAGCGGGTCATCGACTGTTCACGTTCGCAGGATGTGGATTGGATCAATGGGGCGTGCCTGATGGTACGCCGAGATCTTATGAACGCCTGTGGAGGATTGGATGAGGAGTACTTCATGTATTTTGAAGATATCGACCTCTGTCGAGCAATCCGAGAGCGGGGCTACCGGATTCGACACCTGGCTGACGGGGACGTCATCCACCTGATCGGTCGTAGTGGAGAGGGCAATCGCGCTCAGTTAAACCTCGTGTGGGAATTCAGTCGTATCCGATACGTGGAAAAACATTTCCCCTGGTGGAAGCGTTGGATCATGAAAGGGTGGATTGCGGCCGGCACGTTTGCGAAATTGATTAGCGCTACGGCCAAACCGCAGTCCATCACACAGAACACGCCATTCGGCGTCTACCTGTCGATCATCTCTCGAATTGTGATCGGAAATCGACGAGCAGATTCTAAATATGTCTGTGCCGGACACAGTCGAGGATAACAAGCACCTCCATGGAACGTCGAGCCGCCTATCCAACAGACACACAGCATATCGTGAATTTGTCTGGCTATGTATGGGCAGCTGGCCAATTCGGCAGCCTCCACCGGCAGCGAATCTTAGACTTATCGTGCGGGACCGGGTATGGAGCGGACTACCTTGGAACCTGTGCAGACCAGATCGTCGCCATCGATTGTGTACCGGAAGTTGTGGCCAAGAGTCGAATCGACTACCCTCGAGCTAATGTGCACTTTCTCGCCATGGACGGATGTTCGCTTGGGTTCCTCGATGAATCGTTCGACTGCATCGTGTCACAAGATACCATCGAACATATCCATGACGATGGCCGTTTCGTGACCGAGCTGAGCCGAGTGCTCAAACCTCGAGGCACGCTCATCATCTTTACCCCTCATGGAAAGGGCAAGGAAACCGTGCCCAGCGACCCGTACCACATTCGAGAATATACGGCACAGGAGTTCCGAGCGTTGCTGGCACCTCACTTCACATCCATTCGCTGGTATGGCCGTCGCCAAGGCGAGCGCCTCAAGACCGCAGAACGGTCGATGGACAGCGTCCGCGCGTTAGACCCGCTGGGATTACGAACATGTATTCCGCGTCCGGTTCGCCATTGGCTCGGGAGTGTGATGAGTCGACTACACGGGGGACCTCACCTACACGACCTTGTGCCTGCCGATATTGAGTATGGGGAAGGAATTGCCGAGGACACTAATTTGATCGGGGTCTGCGTGAAATGATCAGACGTCAGGATTCGCCATCTACCCAGACTGCCATGATTCTGTTGCCCGCTGTCACCGTTGGACTACTTGCTCGAGCATGGGTCATCTCGAAAGCTCCCACTGAGTCGTTCGCGGTTGATCAGTTGTTCGATACACTGGCATGGAATCTTGTGTCGCTACGACGGTTCACTCTGGACGGAGTGAACCCCGCTGCGCATGTAGGGCCTCTTTATCCGGGAGTGCTGGCATGTTTTTATTTCCTGATAGGTCACCGACCAGAGTGGGTGCCGATGCTGCACGTCCTGTTTGATCTTGGTGCCGCATGGGGAATCTATCGGGTTGGGACTGTTTTGTGGAATACCCGAGTGGGAGCTTGGACGGCTGCTCTATTTTTTCTCTATCCCGCGTACTGGACCTATGACCCAAGAATACGGAGCGAGGCACTCTTGACCCTTCTCATCAGTCTGTGGTTGTGGACGACTGTCTTAGCGATGAAGAAACCTTCTATACTTCGATTTGTCCTCATGGGTCTGGTTGCCGGACTGACCGTCTTATGTAAACCGGTCGTTTTAGTATTGGCCGTACTGCTCGCCACACTTGCAGGGATGGACTCCGACCGGATTTCGCAAAAGCTTGTACGCGGAGCCATGTATACAACAGCCTGCCTCACACTGGTAGTACCCTGGTCGGTGAGGAACTATGTCGAATTCCATCAGTTCATTCCTGTGTCGGCTGGAGTCGGCGTCGGATTCTGGATGGGAAGTGACCCCGTTTCACGAGGCAGCTGGCCTATGCCACTGGAACAAGAACACACCATCTGGGAAAGTGCCAACATCACACCACTTCCACACGCCTATGCGATGTATGACGTGTGGACGGACCAGCGCTTGCGCCAAAAGGGCATCGAACGGATCATGGCAGATCCGATGAGCTATCTGGGGCTAACATTTGGAAGAATCTGGGACTTCTGGATCGGCAACTCGTACTATTTGTTTGATGAGCAGCATGAGGGGGGACTCGGGTTATTGACGGATGCCCATGAGAGAGGATGGGTAGTGGCCGTATACAGCCTAGCCAAGCGATTACTGCTGATCCCGGGACTCATCGGCCTCGCCTGCGTCAGTGCATGGATGCACCGAGAACGGTGGGAAGCCCTCTTACCGCTCTATCTATTTCCCCTTGGACTTACGGCAGGATATGTCCCGTTTACCGTGGAGGCAGGTCGCTACGCATTACCTGTATTACCTTGTCTGATGCTGTTATCTGTGGCTGCAGCCTTTCATCTAAAAAGTCTACAGATGTTTCTTCCGAAAGAACACGTTCAACCTGTATGACGGCTGCATGATGACCTACGAGCTGACAAGAAGGCACTTTCTCAACATACTGAAATCGTACCAACCGTCTATGTACGAATCTTTCGGCCAGAAGGATGAGCGTTTTACCACTCCCATGCACCATGCAAAAAAATGTCGCGACCGCCTGCACATTGCGTTGAGGAGCGGATTACGCACCCTCCCATCGGACAGACAAACCATCGTCGACTTAGGCCCTTTCCCTGGCAGCCTATTACGACTCCTTCGTCGAATCGACTATACCAAGTCTGCACAGTTGTATGGTGCCGGGCTCATGATCTCCGACGAGTTCATGAGCTTCATGCAGAAAGACATTCGGGCCAATATTCTGACGGTCGACCTCGACCCGGTAGGACGTCATTTTCAAACGAAGGGCTATTCCAAAAACATCCCGCTTCCGGATCATTCGGCGCGGTTGGTATTCGCACTGGAAATCATTGAGCATCTGACCTCACCATTCCATCTACTGACTGAAGCCTTTCGGATACTTCAATCCGGAGGACATCTGGTCCTGACAACACCGAATGTGACGCGAATCGGAAATGTCTTCAAGCTTCTGATCGGCCGCTCTCCAAACGACCGATTGGCACCACCAGGCTATCAGAACCCAGATGACGAATGGCGGCCGCATGCACGTGAGTACGCCATGCACGAATTAGCCGACATGCTTCGTCAAACGGGCTTTGCGATCGTAGAATCACGATACTTCCTCGGTGAAGACACGCAAGACTGCCGTCAGGCGGCCAGTCAACAGGGTATCAATTTAGCCAAATTGCCCTTCTACATCGTGCCTCACTTGCGCGGAAGTCTCTTGATCGTGGGAAGAAAACCATGAAGCCCTATGTTCTTGCCGAATTGGCCGGTTCGGCGGGGTATGGAGGAGGGGAACGCTACTTGGAACTGCTCCTCGATCACATAGACCGAACCCGTTTTCACCCGATACTCATTTGCCCTGAACCAGGTCCATTTGTGGACAAAATGGTATCGCAGCACGTCCCGACTCATATCGTTCATCTGACACCGCTCTTCAACCCACTGGCAGTCATACGGCTGGCACGCCTCCTGAAACGGAATGCCGTCACGATCCTTCAAACCCATGGAGCTCGTGCCAATGTCTACGGCTGTCTCGCGGCACGGCTGGCCGGAATCCCGTGTGTTATCGCAACAATTCACAATTCCATCAGAGATTATGAGGTGAGTCTCGTCAGGCGCCACCTCTACCTCACAATCCTGCGAGTCTTACTACCGCTGACCAACCGACTCATTTGTGTATCGGATGCGATCAAGCGTGATGTCCTCGCGGATTTCCCCGGTATCGAGACCAAGACAACAACGATACGAAACGGCATCAATCAAAGATGGTTCTCTCGACATGCCGATCCTCATAAGATCAGGAAAGAGTGGTGTGTCGGCGACGGTCCCACACTCCTTGTCGTGGCGAGACTGACGGATCAAAAAGGCCATCGCTTCCTCATCGAAGCACTGCCAGGGCTGTTGGCAGAGTGGCCGTCGCTTACCTGCTTATTCGTCGGAGAAGGTGAATCGAAATCGACACTTCAGGTATTAGCCGGAAAACTTGGAATTGCTGAAGCCTGTCGCTTTGTGGGAGCTCAGAACAATGTCGATGATTGGTATGCGGCGGCAGATGTGGTCGTCCTGCCGTCGCTTTCGGAGGGATTACCGTTCGTTGTACTGGAAGCCATGGCCATGGCTCGTCCAGTGATCGCTTCCAGCGTCAACGGCGTACCTGAAATTATTCAAGACGGTCTGACTGGACTACTCGTCCCGCCTCGGAATCCCCACGCATTGGAGCGTGCGATTCGAAGCTTGCTGCGCGACCCCATGCGAGCAGCACGTATGGGCAAAGCCGGGCAACACGAGATGGCCACTGCGTTTACGGTCCACAAAATGATTCACGATACTGTCAGGGTGTTCGAAGAGGCGATGCTCGGTTTGCGCGAGGCATCGGTCGGACCTCCTCCACCGGCACACCGGAAAGCGGCATGACTACCGTAATCGATCAGCAAGCCGTCGGCATCGGGTGCCCTTGCGGAGCCAGTAAGCCACTGGCTGAAGCGTTTCATACCCCGACGAGACGATACGTGCGCTGTCCTGCCTGCGATCTCGTCTTTCGCAATCCTCGTCCGACTCGCGAATCCTTGGAAGAGTATTTCCAAGAAGCCTATGACGGTGATTATGGAGAGGTCGAGGCTTCAGATGACCGGCAACCGGTTTTCCAGAGTGTCTTGCGTCATCTTTCCTCCTATCGCTCTCCTCCAGGTGCCTTGTTGGATATTGGTTGTGGCGATGGGGAGTTCCTCGTGCTGTGTCGCGACGCGGGGTGGCACTGTTCCGGGATCGAGTTGTCGAAACAGGCGGCACGGCGCGCGACGCACAAAGGCATACCGATTTTTTCGCCGCACACGATGGAGGGTGGTGAATGGGCCCAGCATTTTGACGTCGTGACCTTGATCAATGTGCTCGAAACCGTCGCGGATCCGGCGATCATGTTGCAGCAAACTAGGACTCTCCTGGCACCTGGTGGACTTGTCATCGTACGAGCGACCAATGGCTCCTTTCATGTGTCCATGAGAACTCCTGCGCGCTGGATTGGGTCGCAATATGACCAAGCATTTCATTGGTACCTCTACAGCCTCAGGGCAATTACGGTCTTGATGGAAGGCGCCGGGCTCACTGTTCTGAGTGTCCGCAACTCGGTACCGAGTCGAGGCCCTCTCTCACCGGCACATCCGTGGTTCAGTCGATTGAAATGGACACTCAGCCGATCTGTGTTATGGCTGCTTTCTCAGACTCTGTATTACGCGACGAGCGGTCATCTCGTCTGGGCACCTTCGTTTGAAATTATCGCGCAACGAAGGGGACCTCGATGAGCTCCTATCTCACTCATCAACGATCGTGGAAACGGGCCGCCCGCAGATGGGGTGCGATACTGCTCCTTTGCCTGGCGTGGGCGCTGGCAGCCCTGGGCATACGTACCTTGCTTGAATCGGTCGGCACAGCGAAACATACGCGCTATGAGCCGGTTGACGTCCCTCCACATTCCGTGTCACCGCAACACGAACGTGAGCGACAAGAGTTGGAACGCCGTGACCGGCTCATGCTCGAAAAGGGGAAATAGCGCCATGTGCGGAATCTGCGGAATCATAGGTGAATATGAGGGTGCGGTGATCGAGCCGATGCTCAGTCGATTGATTCATCGTGGACCGGATGACGAAGGCATCTATCGTGAACCAGAGATCACGCTTGGCGCTCGGAGGCTCCGGGTCATTGATCCGGATGGTGGCCACCAACCGATCGGCAATGAGACCGGAACTGTGTGGGCGGTGATGAACGGAGAAATCTATAACTATCGTGAGTTGCGAAACACACTCGTGAGCAAAGGGCACCGTCTCTCCACCCATTGTGATACGGAAGTCCTCGTCCATTTATATGAAGACGAGGGAGTCGATGCATTCCAGCGGTTGCGAGGCATGTTCGCCATTGCCCTTTGGGATCGTGAACGGCGGATTGCCTGGCTCATCCGTGATCGCCTCGGCATCAAGCCACTGTATTACACAATTCCGCAACAGATGCTTGGCCGGAGTGCATCGGTTGTATTCTCTTCGGAGATTCCCTCGTTGCTCGAAGCCGTACCGGATTGGCGTCTTCGTATGGAAGGCATCGCCGAATATGTGACGCATCTCTATGTGCCAGGACCTGACACGATCATCGGAGGCGTGCATCAACTGCGGCCAGGCCAGGCGATGAAATTTTCAGGTGGTCGTATTGAGTTCTTCCAGTACTACCGATTGGGAAACGAAGTTGCCAACACGACCACCTGGAACTACAAGCAAGCGGCTCACGAGGTGCTTCCCGCGCTGGAGGACGCTGTCCGCGCTCATCTTGTCAGTGATGTGCCCCTCGGATTATTTCTTTCCGGTGGCCTCGACTCCGCATCACTCTTAGCTCTCATGGCAAAGGTGCAGCCTGATCCCATTCGCACCTTCACGATCGGGTATGAGCATCCTTCCGATCAATCGTTCAACGAACTGGCGGCAGCCCGACTTCTGGCGACTCACTTCAAGACCATTCACTCTGAAACAATTCTACAGCCGGATGTCGTGTCTCTGATTGAAAAAGTGGTCGCGGGAATGGGTGAGCCCTTCGCTGACCTATCCGCGCTTCCTACGTACTTGGTATCACAGGTTGCTCGACAATCTGTCACGGTGGCCCTTTCCGGAATCGGTGGTGACGAACTCTTCGGTGGCTACCCTCGCTATCTCGGCCTTCGTGGGGCGGCCCACTATCAGCATCTTCCCAGCGCGCTACGCCGACAACTAGCACACTGGAGTGCATGCCTCAACGAACAAGGAACAAGCCGGGACTATAGCGGGCGCCTGAAACGATTTCTCCGAGATGGGCACCTCCCGCTTCATGAGCAGTACCGGCGTTGGACGACCTTTATTCCTCCAGAATGGGATGGCACTCTTTGGGGAGACGCACTTGAGGCCACGTTTATCAATGATCGACCGTTGGGTCCTGCGGACCTGCTCTTCAATCAGTGGCCATCTGTAGATCCTACAAATCGTGCCATGGGCGTCGACCTCCAGAGTTATTTGCCAGACGACCTCCTACGGATGGCCGATCGCATGAGTATGGTGCACTCTCTCGAACTGCGAGTTCCATTCTGTGATCATCTC
>JAOUHJ010000021.1 GCA_029865225.1 Nitrospira sp. | reverse complement strand
CTGCTCAATCATTTGTTGGGTGAGAAAATATCGATCGTGTCGAGTAAGCCTCAAACCACGAGGACCAGAATTATGGGGCTCGTGCATGTTGAGGGGGCACAAATCGCATTTCTGGATACGCCGGGTCTGCATAAACCGGAGCACTTACTGAACCGACGGATGGTGCGAACCGCCGTCGAGACGTTGGAGGAGGCCGATCTCCTCTACATGCTCATGGAAGCGACAAGTCTGCCGGGGCCAGGAGATATGGCGGCCATCAAGTATATGAAAGAGGCTCTGGCAAAACGGTCCAAGCCGGTGATCTTGGTCGTGACAAAAATCGACCTTGTGAATAGGCACAAGCTGCTTCCGGTTCTTGATCGCTATGGCAAGCTTTACGCCTGGACCGACGTTGTGCCGGTTTCGGCAATGAAAGATGACAATGTTGATCGGTTACTTGCAGTCACGGTGCCGCATCTTCCTTCGGGAGACGGGGCCTACGGCGACGATGTGGTCACCGATCAGAGCATGAGGACGCTGGCGGCTGAAATGATTCGGGAAAAGGTGCTGCAAGAAACCGAGGAAGAAGTCCCACATGCCGTTGCCGTTGAGATTGATGCGTTCGTTGAGCAGGGGAAGCTGGCCAAAATCAAGGCTTCGATCCTGGTAGAACGTGAAACGCAGAAGGGGATTCTAGTCGGAAAGCAGGGAGCGCGATTGAAAGCCATTGGTACTCAAGCACGATTGGATATGGAACGATTATTCGGCATGAGAGTATTTCTTGAACTATGGGTGAAGGTCAGGAAGTCCTGGCGCGAGAATGAACAGACGCTGGTGCAGTTGGGGTATTAAGGGAGTATGCAGCTGCCGGAACGACCGATAGAGCCACGCACGTCGGAACAACGTTCTCGCGTGTCCGAACGCGATGTATTGCGTGAAGTATTGCGTGATCAGTCTGATCGTGGGCAGACGAAGTCTGACATTGTGATTCAATCGGTCCAGAAGTTGCTGCGCCGCGGAGCGATCACCAACCTTTCCAGAATGCTGGGCCGTATGCACCCTGCTGATATCGCGAAGGCCGTCACTCATCTCTCATCGCCCAAGGAAAAGCGAGAGGTCTTTGAGTTGGTTCGCGGCGAAGGTAAACGGGGCCAGGTGTTGAGTGAGCTCGACGGTGAAAGCATTCAGCAGGTGGTTGCCGATCTCCTCCATTCCGATATCGCGTGGCTGTTGAAGGATCTTGGCCCTGACGATGTCGCCTATATCCTTGGGTTTCTTCCAGAAGATCGCAGTCAAGAAATTCTCGCCTTGATGAAGGCCGAGGATTCGACCGAAGTCGCCGACATCCTAAAGTATCCAAAGGATACGGCCGGCGCCATCATGACGACGGAATTCTTTTCTTTGCCGGAGGATGCGACGGCACAGGAAGCGATTCGCCGGTTGCAACAAGCGACCGATGCGGAGATGGTGTTCTATATCTATGTGACGGATAAAGATGATCGACTAGTCGGTGTCCTTTCACTTCGGCAGCTTCTCACGGTTCCTCCGACCACACCGCTCAAGAATATTATGACTCGTGAGGTCATGAGTGTGGCAATCGACATGGACCAAGAGGAGGTTGCGCGCCAAGTCGCGAACTATAACCTGCTGGCGATTCCTGTGGTCGAGCGAGACGGCAAGCTGGTTGGCATCATTACCGTTGACGACGTCGTCGATGTCATTCGGGAAGAAGCGACCGAAGATATGTTGAAGATGGCCGGGGCAATTGAGGAAGAGTCGGGCTTGAAGTCTTCGTGCTTTGGTTCTGCGAAACTGCGGCTGCCCTGGCTCTTCACGAACCTCGTCGGCAGCCTCCTGTCTGGTGCAATCCTCTGGTATTTCCGGTATACGATCCAGGAAGTTGTGGCGATCGTGAGTTTCATTCCTGTCATTGCCGCGATGGGTGGCAATGTTGGCTTGCAGTCTTCGACCCTGATTATTCGGGGGTTGGCCACCGGTACGGTTGAGCTTAGCCATGTGTGGCCGGTCTTCTTTCGTGAAGCGAAGATTGGTTTGGTCATGGGTCTGGCTTGCGGAGTCACCTTGACACTGGTTGGGTGGGTCTTGCAGCAAGGCTTTTTGGGTATGGTTGTCGGGACGTCCCTGATTATTGCCTTCCTGGTATCGACGAGTATGGCGACAATTACGCCGATTGTCTTGAAACGCATGGGGGTCGATCCTGCAGTAGCGGCCGGCCCTTTTGTCACGACGGCCAATGATATTACTGGGATTACGATCTATCTAACCTTGGCCACACTTTTCTTGGAGCATCTCCGGTAAAGACGGCATGTACGTGGTCAGGCTGTTTCCGTATTGGAGCCTAGGGGAACCGGTGTGTCTCTCGTAAAAACGACGGCGATCATCTTGAAGAGTCGAAAATGGGGCGATGCTGACAGGATCGTTACATTCTATTCCAAGAACATGGGAAAGATACGAGGGGTCGCTCGTGGTGCCCGCCGTCAGAAGAGCCGCTTCGGCGCTGCCCTTGAACCATTCAGCCTGTGTCGCTTGAATCTGTTTGTAAAGAATGGCGACTCACTGTTCAGAATCTCACATGTCGACCTTGTCAGATCCTCGCAGGGCTTGCGAGAAGATCTTCGCTTAATGGATTCAGCAGCACGAATGGTCAACGTCGTTTCGGCTATTACTCCAGATGGAGATCCGGACCCTCCTCTCTTTGATACGCTAGAGCAGGGACTCGTGTCGCTTCAGGAAAGCGATGATCCCCCCTTTACGGCCTTGCTCTTTCAAATACGGTTGCTGGGATTAACTGGGTTCCGTCCTCAGACTGAGCATTGTGCCTCCTGTGGGAAGACCTATCTGGTCGGCGAGCCTCAATTTTCACCAATTGCCGGAGGGCTTGTATGTCAGATGTGTGCGGCACACCAACGTGTGCGATGTGTCGCGCTTTCTCGAGGAGGCCTGTCGTTTCTTCAACAAGCCATTCGGCTAACACCTGCTATTCTCACTCGGTTGCGGGCTACGGGGCAGGTGCGGCGTGAGGTTGAAGAGGCGATTGAGGGGTACATGACGGTCGTAGCTGGTAAACGGCTGCCACCTGTGAATTTTTTGTCCGTTGCCTTGCCGGGATGAGCTTGAGAGGATAATCGAAGAGGGAAGTATGACTGTTCACGCAGTTGAGCCACGGGATATGGAATGGCACGACAAAGGAGTATTGGGGATTCGGTGGAGTGACGGGCACCAGGGGATTTACCCAGTTCGCTATCTGCGCCAGCATTGCCCCTGTGCGGCTTGTGTCGATGAATGGACCGGAGCACGCCGTCTGATACCTGAAGATATCCCGCTCTTGATCATGCTTCAGGACATTCAGCCGGTCGGCCGTTATGCATTCCAATTTAAGTGGAGTGACGGCCATGATACGGGTATTTATTCTTATGATTTGCTGAGGGCACTGTGCCAGTGCGATGTCTGTCAACCGATCAAACCGGTGGAAGCAAAATCCAAACGGCTTATGTGAGGATACACGGCGTGGGAATTATGGACATCAGCTGGAGAAAGATACTGAGACTCTGTGGTTCCTTGGTGCTCTTGCTCTTCGTCGGATGTACAGGTATGCCCACGTTGGAGGAGCAACAGCGTTTAGTGCAGGCTGAGAACCTGGTGCTGGATCAAATCACGACGGAAGCGGTCGTCAGCGCCTGGGGCAGTCCTCCTGTGTATCATAGTGAATTCTCCTACTTTTTTGTGATGCCTGATTTCAGCGTGATTCCTCAGTCGCGCGTAGCTACTGGAGAAGCACCAAAGGGGTGGAAAGCTGGTGTCCATGCTGGCGAAGGTGTCTATTTAGCCTATCCCGATCGTGGATGGCTGCTGGTATTTCTCGACGAACTTCTCGTCTACAAGGAAAAGCTCAAAGCCGAAGAGTTATACGCTCTTGCTAAAGCCTGGTCCTATGAAGACCGGTTTAAGACCAGGCTTGATGAAACGTTCAAGCCCTAGTTCTTCCGATTAAAACTCTACATGGACTCACTATCACTTGATAGGCTGCATATCGTGATGGCGGCCTCAGAAGCTGTTCCCTATGCAAAGACCGGTGGCTTGGCCGATGTTGTTACGGCATTGGCAATGGAGCTGTCTGCGTTGGGGCATCGTGTGACATTGTTATTGCCTGGATACCGAGGCCAAGCGACACAAAATGCTCGCCGAGAGGTCATGCGATTCTCAATTTTAGTGATGCAGACGAAGACGGAGGTGACGGTCGAAGAGGAGCTCGTACCGGTTACGGAAGCCTCACACCCGCTAAGAGTATTTCTCGTACGGTATGATCCGTATTTTGATCGCCCAGGAATTTATCAAGAGGATCATCATGACTATCCGGACAACCTCGATCGATTTACATTATTCTGTCGGGCAGTTCTTCATGTACTACGTGCGCTAACGGAAGTGCAGGGAGAGGCAGTTGATCTACTCCACCTTCATGACTGGCAGACCGCCTTGTGCTCGGTTTATCTGAAAGCATTGCCTGGTGAGTATAAGGAACTTCACACGATCAAGACGCTGCTGACCATCCATAATCTCGGCTATCAAGGAATATTTGCCGCCGAGGAGTTTGGAAAGACCGGCCTTCCTCCATCTCTATTTTCTCCGAGCGCTCTTGAATACTACGGATCAATCAATTGTCTGAAAGGTGGCATCATTTGCGCAGATGCTGTTTCCACCGTCAGTCCAACCTACGCGAAGGAAATCATCACTGCAGAGTATGGCTGCGGGCTCGAAGGTGTATTGTCCAGCCGCATAGATGGGATATTAGGCATTACGAACGGGATAGACACAAAGGTCTGGGACCCTGCGCGAGATTTCTACCTTCCTGCTCGGTATACAGCTGCTAATTTGGCTGGGAAACAAGTATGCAAACGGGCGTTACAAGAGGAATTTGGCCTGCCGAATCGTGAGGTGCCTGTCTTGGGTGTGGTCGGTCGACTGACGTTCCAAAAAGGTTTTGATCTCTTGCTTGAGATTATCGCGGAGCTCATGTCACTGGAGCTTCAAATTGTTTTTCTAGGTACTGGCGATTACGACCTAGAGCAACAGTTTAAGGCAGTGCAGCAAAAATACGCAGAGAAAATTGGCTTGCATATCGGATTTGACGAAAGGCTAGCTCATCGCGTTGAAGCGGGAGCAGATATGTTACTCATGCCGTCTCGCTATGAGCCATGCGGATTAAGTCAACTATACAGCCTTCGGTATGGCACGGTACCTATCGTACGTCGCACTGGAGGATTAGCGGATACGGTTGTCCCGTTTCGTCCGTCTACGGTCGAATCGAAATCTGCAACGGGCTTTTATTTCACCGATGCTTCTTCCGATGCATTGCTCTCTACGATCATGCTTGCTCTACGCGTATATAAAGAATATGAAACATGGAATTTGATGATAAAAGCTGGGATGAGCGAAGACTTGTCCTGGAGACGATCGGCTCAGCAATACGCGGGAATCTACCGGGCTATGGCAGAGAAATAAGAGAACGGCCTAGCGAGTGTTAAATGAAACATTAACGCCATGGCCAAGTCTCCCAAGTAGAGTCTTGGCTTTCAGTACGTAATAAGAATTTTCTTCTTTGTGCAAAGTGATAACCGAAACAAAGAAGTCACGAGCACTATCGATATCTCCTTGATCTAGGGCGAGCTCTCCAGCGTGTAGAGCACAGGCAGAAACCATGGCCTCGACATCAACAGCGACTCGACTGGCTGGATTGGACACTAAGCGTTCAAGACGGGTGGGCAGAGGAAGGACGAATCCTTCATGTGCCACCGGGCCCTCTCCACTGGCTGAACGAAGCTGCTCCAAGTCTGATACCGCTTGGCCCAAATCTGAGGTTGACTTGCAATCGGCATAGGTGTTCCACAACGACATAAACCCACTATTAGCTGATTCCGTAACTTTGGTTGAAAGGCCGCTCGTACACCCAGCGACAAGTATTACCATTCCCACACCAAGTAGCCCGTGCGCGAGACACTCTTTGGCCTTAACAGTAGATTTCATCATCACGATCTCCTTGCCTGATGATGAATATCTAGTTATGCAAATAATGGGCCAGATATGTAGCTACAGAAATTAATAGGAAAAATTGATATATCGATCAGCTTGATGCTTAAAAGATGTGTTAATCGTGACTCACTGTCGTGTCATTAACACAGTCAGGGTAAGTGGGGAAGTGTGGTAGGAGAGCGTGTTTGTGTTAAGGACTACGAGTTAAAGATTTGGACAAGAATTCCTGTTCGAGTTGTGGCGTTGGTTTTTCGCATGATATGTTTGATGTGTTCTTTTACAGTCTGTTCCGTGATCTGGAGGGCATTAGCAATTTCTTTATTAGTCCATCCTTTCGCTAGATGTTCAACTACAGACTGCTCACGGTTTGTTAACTGGAACCGTTCTCGCGCATGCTCCGTGTTCAGGTTTTGTTTCCGCCCCAACTCTTCCATGGTAACTACCAACCTGGCGTATTGAACGCCTCCTCGATCGGGCAAGCCGAACCCTCTTAGGAGGATTGGCTGATTAGGGTCGCCTGTCACACGTTTGAGTTCGAATTGTTCCCAATCTTTGGCCTCTGTCCGTATATGAAGCGCCTTTATGATTTCTGCGCAGAGCTCAGTCATGGCTGTTGGGAGAACCCCGCGTGCCGAAACAGCGGTATTACCTCCATGCTCGGCAGCGTTAATCTTCTTGGCAAGCTCTGTGGCTTGCCGATTCATATGTAGAAGTTGCATGGATGCGGACAGCACCACGATCCCAGACCCGGATCTTTGATCTGCAAGTGCATCTGACTGATCGGTACCTTTAGATAAGTCGTTCATAATGTTATGAGATTACCCTATCTTTCTTGACGATCAGGATTGAATTTCGATCTCGATAATTTGAACTTGACAATTTGAATTGGGTCGACGGCATAGGTCCCTTCAGGCTGATACAGCAATAGTACCTAACCCTTTCGAGGGAGTCAACATAATACCTTTGAGAAAGCGGCCTACAACATCGGTATTGTTGATTCCAGCAACGGCACATACTATCCCATCACCTAATCCTGGAGTTGCTGATCCAACGGATAAACTGCAAGAAGGGTTTGAGTTACAGTAATTTTAACTGCTGAGAGGGTGAAAAGAAGTAGCCATCTTGCAAGGAGGAATCGACGTGGTGCCAACGGAATGGGAATGGCCGATAGGGGATAGCAATGGAAATCACACTGAACGGGTGGCGCTACTGAGGCTGATCCCGTATGAAATGACATCTTCCGAGCAGGGTAACCATAGTGTTGTCGCAAAAGACGGCAAAGCATTGTCACTGAATATTAGTAGTGGTGGTATGTTGATCCTTATGGATCAAGCCCCTGCTATCGAACAGGTGTTGAAAGTCTCCGTGCCGACCCCTATAGCCATTGCTGAGACGCCGACGCTGGCGGAGGTTCGATGGACGAGAAAACAGCCGTTGGGAAAATCAAACGGCAAGGGAATATACTTCGTTGGTCTGAAGTTCATGTTTTGATCATATTTTGCGCTAGCTAACGTATCGCCAGTGCGGACCAACGCAGGCGTGGGAGCGTGAGAATCTGTGATCTGATACGTAAATACGTCTTTCGCTGGTCCTGAAGACTCCATAAAGATTACTTTTTACACGAAAAATTTGAGTCTTGAATGGAAATTTGTAAGGCTTGATAATTAACTCATATGAGGAAATAGTATAGAGAAGTGATCAGGCGAGCAAACAGTGAACCGAGGCTGATGATATTCGTCATAAGCTAAAGTATCCGACGGATTGAATGGTTCTCGCTTAAACTTGTGGCCGGGTATCGTTTTTGACAGAGTGACATCGTTGTTCTGCTAGGATGACGGTTCCGCGCGGTAGTTTAGTAAGTGAGAACATGATTTCTAGCGGAAATCCGGTAAGCACCGGAAGGGCGGTAGCCTGTTAAGGCTTTAGATTGCGCAAGTGGGAGACGCTACGCATGAGCCATTCTTTATCTGACAAATTGAGTTCCTATGAGATGCGTTGGTATGCAGTCAGTACAAAGCCTCACCACGAAAACCAAGCCGAGCAGAATATTGGACGCTTGGGGGTGGAGTGTTTCTTGCCGCTGTTGCAAGAACAGAAGATTATCCGCCGAAGCGCAAGAACCGTAATTGGTCCACTGTTTCCGGGCTATTTATTTGTCCGAATCAATCTGTCGCAGCACTATCGCGCGGTCAATTATGCCAGAGGGGTTCGAAAAATCGTGGAATTCGGATCGAGTCCTGTAGAGGTCGAGGTTGCGGTGATAGATGCTATCAAGACCCGAATGATGGGTTCTAATGTCTGTGTGCTAGAAGGACCGCAAAAGCTAAGAAGTGGCCAGTTCGTTCAAATCAAGGATGGCCCCTTAGTCGGACTTGAGGCCGTATTTCTGCGCGAAATGTCGGGATGTCAAAGAGCCATAGTGCTTCTCCATGCCCTCGCTCTCCAGGCGCGAGCTGTGGTAAACATTGACCAGCTTGCCCCATACTTAGCAGCGTGAGCCAAGTTTGCTCAAATATTTAGCAATTCGCCCTCAATTGGTATTGGCGGTATTAGACGGTATTGAACGAGTAGCTTTTGTCAGATGGTTGGAGCTGAAGTGGGAGAAATCGCATGAAAGCAGTAATACTTGCTGGAGGAATGGGAACCCGGCTATCCGAAGAGACCACATTACGGCCGAAACCCATGGTCGAAATCGGAGGAAAGCCGATTCTGTGGCATATCATGAAGATTTATGCAGCTCACGGTATTAAGGAATTCATCATAGCCCTCGGTTACAAGGGAGAAATGATCAAAGAATACTTCCTTAACTTCTACGCGTTCAATAAAGATATTTCGGTTGATCTTGGAAGCGGAAAGACGACGATTCATGATGGGAGACAGCATGAGGATTGGAAGGTTCACCTTGTGGATACCGGTATACATACTCAGACGGGAGGCAGGCTCAGGCAGCTCAAGAAATGGCTCGAGAAAGACGAAACGTTTCTATTTACATACGGAGACGGTGTCTCGGATGTGGATATCCAGGCCACGATCAAGTTCCATGAGTTGCACGGAAGATTGGCGACGGTGACGACGGTGTTGCCTCCCGCGAGGTTTGGACGGCTGGAGTTCGATCGTGATCGCATTGTCGCCTTTCGGGAAAAGCGTCATGGCGATGAAGGCTGGATCAACGGTGGGTTCTACGTCCTCAATCACAAGGTTTTTGACTATATCAAGGGCGATGAGACGGCGTGGGAGACGGAGCCGCTCGAACGGCTCACGACAGAAGATCAACTGATGGGCTACCGGCACGAGCGGTTTTGGTCCTGCATGGATACCTTGAAGGAGAAAGTGTACTTGGAGGATCTGTGGCACTCAGGGAAGGCCCCATGGAGGATATGGTAGGGAGACGTGGTTTCTGATTTTATCATCATCGGCGGCGGCGTGATCGGCGTGAATAATTGCGCGAGGACTTCGACGGATGTTTCCTGGCGCCTCCGTAACTCTTCTGGAAAAAGAAGCAGAATGCGGTATGCATGCAAGTGGTCGCAATAGCGGTGTCTTGCACGCGGGGTTCTATTATTCCCCCGATAGTCTTAAAGCCAAGTTCACATGGAGTGGGAACCGTCTGCTGACTGCGTACTGCGACGAGAGGAAGATTCCTCTCAATAAATGTGGAAAGTTGGTAGTTGCAAAGGATAAGGCCGATCATGCAGGGCTAGATGAGCTTCTCAGAAGAGGCCGCGCAAACGGCATCCCGCTTGAACAAATCTCTGAGAAGCAAGCGAAGCAAATTGAACCCCGTGCGAAGACCTGTGAGCGCGCATTGTTTTCTTCCGCAACCTCAACCGTCAATCCAACGTTAGTGCTGGAGGCAATGAAGAAGGATGCGGTCAACGAAGGTGTTCAAATACATTGCGGGGTCCGATATCTTCGATCATCGAATGGGTGTGTAATGACAACTCAAGGCAAGTATGACGTCGGCTTTGTCATTAACACGGCCGGACTGTATGCAGACCGTATCGCCCGCGATTATGGGTTTGCCGAGTGCTATCGGATTCTCCCGTTCAAAGGGTTGTACCTGTATTCGAGTGAGCCGCCTGGGTCGATTCGCACGAACATCTACCCTGTTCCGGACTTAAGGAATCCGTTTCTGGGCGTTCACTTCACGGTGGCGGCGAACGGGATTGCCAAGATTGGCCCAACGGCCATCCCTGCGTTTTGGCGTGAGCAATATGGAGGATTCGAGAATTTCCAGTTGAAGGAATGTCTCGATGTGGTTGTCCGCGGTGCGGGACTTCTTCTAAGATCCGAATTCAACTTCAAGACGCTCGCAGTCAGAGAGTTGGCCAAATATTCGAAGTTGAAAATGATCGCGCTTGCCGGTCAATTGGCTGAAAATGTTAAGGCCGAGCATTACACGGAGTGGGGGAAACCGGGAATCAGAGCCCAACTTGTCGACATTAGAAATCGGAGGCTTGAAATGGATTTTGTGCTGGAGGGTGACAAACAATCGATGCACGTGCTGAACGCGGTATCGCCAGGCTTTACCTGCGGAATCCCATTTTCCAACTATGTATGCGAGCGAATCAAGGATGCTTTGAGGTGAAGGAGCAATCATGAAGATTCTCATCACGGGGAATATGGGGTATGTCGGGCCGGTCGTGGTGCGTCATCTGCGGCACTCCCATCGGGATGCGGAGCTGGTCGGATACGACGCCGGATTTTTTGCCCACTGCCTGACGGGAACGTCGCGTCTTCCCGAGAGCCGAGCCGACGTTCAGTTTTTTGGGGATATACGATCTGTGTCTGATGACGTGCTGCGTGGTGTTGATGCGGTGGTCCACCTCTGTGCGATCTCCAATGATCCCATGGGGGCAAGCTTCGAGGAGGTCACGCTCGATATCAATCATAGGGCCAGCATCGATCTTGCTCAAAAGGCCAAGCGCGCCGGGGTCTCCAAATTCGTGTTTGCATCCAGCTGCAGCGTGTACGGATTTGCCGAAGGCGGTCCGCGGCGCGAAGAGGACGGGCTGAATCCGCTCACCGCATACGCGAAATCGAAGGTGAGGACGGAGCAAGATCTTATTGCGCTCGCGTCGGAGACCTTCACGACCACCTGTCTTCGGTTCGCCACGGCGTGCGGAATGAGTGATCGGCTGCGATTGGACCTTGTCCTGAACGATTTCGTGGCGAGCGCGATCGTGTCGAAGCGCATCAATATCCTGAGCGATGGGACGCCATGGCGTCCATTGATTGAGGTCAAGGACATGGCACGTGCGATAGATTGGGCTGTGCAGCGCGACCACCGGGATGGAGGGGCCTATCTGACGATCAATGTGGGGAGCGATGGGTGGAACTATCAGGTCAGGGATCTGGCGCAGGCCGTGGCCAGAGTTGTGCCGGATGTCGAAGTGTCGATCAATAAAGATGCGCAGCCGGACAAGCGGTCCTATCGGGTGAATTTCGACAAGTTCTCGAAGCTGGCCCAAGGTTTCTTACCAGAGGTAGATCTGCAGACGGCCGTGCAGAATCTTCGCGATGCCCTTGTAGCCATGAAATTTGATGATCCCGAATTCCGGACCGGTGAGTACATACGGCTTGTCACCCTGAAAAGGTTGCGGGAAAGCGGACAACTGACAAGTAGTCTGGAGTGGAAAGACCGGACGGATTCGTGAGAGGGGCGTTGGTGGCTATGGCGAAAAGGAATCCGAACGTCGGGAGTCAATCATGAGAAAGGACGGCATGCACATGGGACGGTCGCACTGTCGGTCATGTGGGTCAACTCTTGAGCAAACCTTCGTTGATCTTGGCATGTCTCCGTTGGCGAATTCCTATATTAAGCCGGAGCAACGCAATCGCATGGAGCCGTTCTATCCCCTCCACGTGTACGTCTGTAGGCAATGCCTTCTCGTGCAGTTGGAGGAGTTTACGACCCCACATGATATCTTTTCAGACTACGCCTACTTCTCGTCTTTTTCAGATTCCTGGCTGGCTCATGCGAAGGCATACGTTGACATGATCGCAGAACGCTTTTCGTTGGGCCGAGACTCCCGAGTGATCGAGATCGCCAGCAATGACGGATATCTGTTGCAGAACTTCGTGACTCGCGGTATTCCGGCTCTTGGAGTCGAGCCTGCGGCGAATGTGGCCGAGGCGGCGAAAAAGAAGGGAATCAATACCAAGGTGGTGTTCTTCGGTGAGAAGACTGCGCGTGACATCGTCGCTGAAGGATGGGCCGCGGATCTGATCATCGGGAATAATGTATTGGCTCATGTCCCTGATCTCAATGATTTCGTCAGAGGGCTCAAGCTTCTCTTGAAGCCTGCGGGATTGATCACGATGGAATTCCCCCATCTGCTTCAATTGATGGAGCAGAATCAATTCGATACGATCTATCACGAGCATTTCTCCTATTTTTCGTTCCTGGCGGTTGAGCAGGTCTTTGCACGACATGGGATGAAATTGTTTGATGTGGAGGAGTTGTCGACGCACGGCGGGTCCCTCCGCATCTATGCGGCGCATCAGGACGATGCCTCGAAGCCGATCGGATCGCGCGCAAAGGAGTTGAAGGCACGCGAAGAGACTTTAGGGTTCGGCCAGCACGACCATTACCTCTCGTTCGGTCCTCAGGTTGAAGCAACGAAACGAAAACTCCTGTCGTTTCTGATCTCTGCGAAGCAGGAGGGAAAACGGGTTGTCGGCTATGGGGCGCCGGCGAAGGGGAATACCCTGCTTAACTACTGTGGTGTGCGAACGGATTTTCTCGATTACACCGTCGATCGTAACCCTCACAAGCAAGGTTGCTTTCTCCCTGGTGTGCGCATTCCGATCTATGGCCCGGAGCGGATTCGAGACACTAAGCCGGACTATCTCCTGATTTTGCCGTGGAATATCCGGGAGGAGATCATGCAGCAAATGAATCATATTCGCGAGTGGGGCGGAAAGTTCGTCGTCCCGATACCCGAAGTCAAAGTATACTCATGAGATTCACTGAAACGGCTCTGAACGGAGCCTTTGTCATCGACCTGGAGCCGATAGGGGACGAGCGGGGATTGTTTGCGAGGACTTGGTGCCGGAAGGAGTTTGAGGCTCACGGGCTTGTCGCCACGTGGGTACAGTCAAGCATTTCGGTGAACAACCGCAAAGGGACTATGCGGGGGATGCATTACCAAGACGCTCCAAATGAGGAAGTAAAGTTGGTCTGTTGCACAGCGGGGGCCATCTATGACGTGATCGTCGACCTGAGACCTACGTCGCCAACGTATTGTCAGCATGTTGGAGTTACTCTGTCGGCGGACAATCACAGGGCAGTCTATATTCCAAAGCAGTTTGCCCATGGGTTTCTCACGCTCGAGGACAAGAGCGAAGTGTCCTACCACATGTCGGAGTTCTATAGTCCTGCCAGTGCTCGAGGATTTCGATGGGATGATCCCGCGTTCAAGATTGCCTGGCCCGAACCCATTCTGGTCATATCGGAGAAGGATCGAACATGGCCGGCATTTACCATGAACGTTCCATCATAGACATGGCTTGCACGAATCCACAGACCGCTTCAGAACGTGAAGGAGTGGGACGAGCGATGCATGAGTTGATGGCTGAGCTCTATCCGCTCTGTCGGAGTATTACCGGAGATGGGGTACGAGAAACTCTTCGATCACTCCAAAAGGTTCTCCCGCTGCAAATGCACGAGGTTCCTAGCGGAACCAAGGTATTCGATTGGACGGTGCCTCTGGAATGGAATGTTGCCGATGCCTATATAATGAACGGCGCAGGGAAACGGATCGTTGACTTCAAGGCTCACAACCTGCACCTGATGAGTTACAGCTTGCCCGTGAGAAAAAAGATGACCTTGGCCGAACTCAGGCCTCACCTGTTCACCCTTCCGGACCATCCTGAGTGGATTCCTTACCGGACGTCGTATTACAAGGAAAATTGGGGTTTCTGTTTGAGTGAGAAGCAATTGTTGGAAATGAGGGAGGAAGAGGAATTTGACGTGGTCATCGACTCCAGTCTTAGGGCTGGTTCACTAACCTATGGAGAAGTCTGTTTACCTGGAGAGAAGGCTGAGGAAATTCTCTTGTCCTGTCATGTGTGTCACCCTTCACTAGGTAACGACAATCTTTCCGGCATTGCAGTGGCAGTGAGTCTGGCTCAAACTATGGCTGCTCGCCCACGGCGCTATTCGTACCGGTTTCTCTTTATTCCCGGAACCATTGGGTCGATTACATGGCTGGCACAGAATGAACAGCACGTGGTTCGTATCAAGCATGGGCTGGTCTTAACTGGAGTGGGCGACGCGGGAAATGTGACTTATAAGAAGAGTCGTCGGGGCACTGCCGATATCGACCGCGCCGTGGCACATGTTCTGAAGCATTCCGGGAGCCCGTATGCCATTATTGACTTCTTTCCGTACGGGTATGATGAGCGACAGTATTGTTCTCCGGGCTTTGATCTGCCTGTCGGCTGTTTCATGCGGACTCCCCATGGCGAATATCCTGAATATCACTCGTCCGCAGACAATCTGGATTTTGTGAAGACCGAGTCTCTGGTTGACTCGTATAGCCGATGCCTAGAGGTCCTAGAGTTATTGGAAGGGAATCGGATCTATATGAATCAGAATCCAAAATGCGAGCCGCAATTGGGTCGACGGGGACTGTATCGTTCTGTGGCCGGTCAGCAAGAAAAGCAATCGAAGGAATTAGCGATTCTATGGGTGTTGAACGGGTCGGACGGCTGCCATACTCTGCTTGATATCGCAGAGCGCGCCGATCTTCCGTTCGGCGACATTCGATCTGCAGCTGAAGCCCTCGTGGAAGTTGGGTTATTGAAGGAGCTCAGAGACCGGGAAACGCTTGCTTGATGGAGAAGCTATCATGAACACAGTTTATTATGACCTTCCATTCTCGGATGAACGACGGCGTGAAGAGTTATATCAAGGTCAGCTTATTGTATATTCTCCCAGGAAAAGCTCTATTGCGTTTATCGATTTTGCCAGAGAGTTGATCAAAGAGGCCTTCAAGCCGTATGACCCGGAGACTGCTCAACTTCATCTTTCTGTCGAGGAGTATGCCGACATTCTCGGGAAGCTGAAGCCGAATTTCATTCACCATTCCGAGTCCAAGGCGCTCATACGCGACCTTTTTGTAGAGATGGGTTGCGATCTGGAAAAGACTTTTTTTGACGTTCCAAAAATGCGAAGTTCAACGAGTGATAATTATCTAACCACCGGAATTGCTTACGCATGGCATCCCCATCGTGACACCTGGTATTCTGCTCCTGCTTGTCAGATAAACTGGTGGATTCCGATCTACGATATTCAGTCAAACAATGCCATGGCTTTTCACCCACAGTATTGGAATGTGCCGGTGAAAAACAATTCCAAGGGCTACAACTACTACCTGTGGAATCAACAAAATCGCGGAGCACATGTCGCCAAGTTCTTGAAAGAGGATCCTCGGCCACTGCCGAAGCCGACCGAACCGCTTGTGCTCGACCCTCAGATCCGCCTCATCGTGCCGGCGGGAGGCATTATTCTGTTTTCGGCCGCTCAGATGCACTCCAGTGTGCCCAATACATCAGGGAAGACGCGGTTCAGCATCGATTTTCGCGTGGTGAATCTTGATGATGTGGCGGGAAGGATCGGCGCGCCTCGGGTCGATGAGGCCTGTACCGGAACGACGATGAGGGATTATCTTCGTGCCACCGATCTGGCACGCATTCCCGATGAGCTGGTCGCGCTCTATGATGACGAAACAGTCGGTGAGGGGAAGCTCGTGTATTCAATGGAGGAGAAACGCGACCGCTGACGCAGTTGCCCTCAAACGCTTTCAGTAGGGCAGAAGTTCATCTCCTATTTCACACATGCCGGACCTAGCACAAACCTGACGGAGGATCGCGTGGCACAACTTCAACGGCCTGCATTTGCATATATGAAAGGTAAGCTCGTCCCCTGGGATCAGGCGACGCTTCACATCGGATGTGAGGCCGTTACACGTGGGCGTAATGTATTCGAAGGACTTAAAGGGTACTGGCAACCAGACGGACAATTCAAAATCATCATGATGCGGCAGCACTATGAGCGTCTGAAGCGGTCCGCCCGTCTGCTCCATATTCCCTGTGAGTACAGCTTCGAGGAATATTGTGGAGCCATCGATCAATTGATCGGGGCCTTGGCCGCTCCGGATCGAGACATGTGGGTGCGTACCACCTTGTTTGAAACGGAGGGCCATTGGGGTGAAAATACGGTAGCCGACCTTGTCCTCACTGCCTATCATCAGGATAAGGTCGATCCGAGGCCCATTCGAATTGGGGTCAGTACGTGGCGTCGAAGCAGTGACATTGCATTGCCGGCTCGAATCAAGACCGGTAGCAACTATCAAGTGTCCTTGTTGGCGCGTCTCGAAGGGAAATCCAGGAACTATGAAGATATGGTGTTGCTGAATCAGTCGGGACGTGTGGCCGAAGCGACAGCCTCGTGCTTGCTGATGGTCAGAAATGACACCATCGTAACGCCACCCGCTACCGAAGGTGCGCTCGAGAGCATCACGCTCGATATTGTGGAATCGCTTGCTCAGTCTCTGGGCATACGATTCATCCGACGTGCGATAGACAGAACCGAACTACTGGTGGCTGATGAGCTTGGTGTTTGTGGCACCCTTCATGAGATCACGTTAGTCGCATCGATTGATGGATATGCGCTGCCTGAGAAGTCACCGATCCTTGGTACGATCCAGCAGCGCTATTTGGATGCAGTCCGGGGGATTACTCCGCATCCTGGACTGGATCTGACGGTGCTTCCTTCGGTCAAATCGGCGCGGTAGGAGCTGAGACAAGGTGGGGGGGCCTCCGGAATGCTCGGCGAGAGGTATGGAAGTGGGTGCAATGTTGATTCAAGTGAGAAAGTTGAGTAGTGTGATCTTTTGCTAATGTGGGTGCCCCGACCAGGGAAGGAGTCAACACGATGAAATGCACCCTATGCACAGTTGCTCTCGTATTTTCATTGGGATTGAACGTGGGCGATGGGGTCTGCGAAACGCGTATCCCAATGGCATCAGGTAAATCGACGAGTGAGCAGGGAGCGATTTCCGCATCGACCAATCAAGGGGAAAAAGTGGCGGCACAGATGAGTAAAGAGTTGAGCAAGGAGCTGGCCGGGGCCGTACCACTGGTCGAGAAGCTTTCAAACGCGGTCAGCAACGAGTACGTGATCGGGGCTGAGGACGTGTTGGACATTACGGTGTGGAGGAATCCCGACCTATCGAAACAGCTGCAAGTCCGTCCTGACGGAAGGATCTCCATGCCGATCATTCGAGACATCGTAGCCGTAGGAAAAACGCCGACTCAATTGGCCGATGAGATGACGGTAAAACTGAAAGAATATGTTCAAAACCCTGTCGTCGCCGTCAGTTTGAATCAGGTCAACAGCTCGAATATCTTCCTGCTCGGTGAAGTGGCGAATCCGGGGAAGTATCCGCTGAAAAGTAAAACGACGCTCTTGCAGGGGATTACCATCGCCGGTGGGTTCAAGGAGACCGCCGCAAGAAATCAGATCGTTATTTTTCGCTTTATTGAAACGGCCCCCGGCATGAAACGATTCACGGCCAGCTATGACGATATCGTGCTTCGCAGCGGAATCAGCGATAATTTTGAGCTCAAGCCCGGTGATACGCTTGTAGTTCCGAGTGAGTCGATGGTGGTCTTCCCAGGTCGATAGGGAATACCGGAAAGGAATACGGTGGACAACTACGCGCGCTTTGTAAGACTGCCTGGGCTATCGTGGGTGAAGACTCTCTCTGTTGGGCTCTTCCTATGCGCGCTTGTGGTCCAAGCCGGTTGCCTTGGACCAGTGACGTCGAGAGAGTATAAGGCGTCCGATATCCCTACCGAATTTCTTCTGGGCTCCGAGGATCAGATAGAGATCAATGTGTGGAAGAACCCTGATTTGTCAAGGGTTACCTTGATACGACCGGATGGCTACGTGTCCATGCCCATTATCGGAGATGTCCAGGCAGCGGGGCTCACGGCCGAGGCGCTTGCTGCTCAGATCACGGAGCGGCTGAAGGGGTACATCCAGAATCCTTCGGTTTCGGTAAACGTCAAAGAGCTCAACAGTTATTCCGTATTCGTCTTAGGAGAGGTCGCGAAGCCGGGCAAGTACCAGCTCAAGTCTTATGTGACGGTGCTTCAAGCGATTTCCATGGCTGGAGGCTTCACAAACTATGCGAGCAAGAATCGGTTGCAAGTTGTCCGAGTCATTGAAAGCCCTGGCCACAAGCGCCAAGAGATCCATATCCCACTGCGGTACGATGATCTTGTCAGTGGTCGTGGTGAACCGGGGAATATCGTATTAGTCTCAGGCGATACACTCGTTGTACCCTGATCATGGTGATGCAGGTGGTGCGATATTCGGTTTTCCTCGTTTTCCCTGCAATTGTTAGGTAGGCGGTGGCGCGGTCAGGTTTACCACCTCGTTTGCCGGCGCGTTTCCGACCATTCTCGAAAGGAAAATTGGTGATTTTGTTATTGTGGCGTCGTAGGTATGTCGAAATCAGATGGTCGCTCGGACTCACGTTCATTGCCGTGTTTGTCCATGGGGCATTCCAGGTGGCGTCTGGACATGCGGAGACAACGATCATTCCTTCAGCGAATGTGGCCGGGCGGTATGATTCCAATATATGGAATCGGCCGGCAAATTTCTTACCGCGGGGCACGCAGCTCGATGACTTTGTGACGACCGTCGGGGGAGCAGCGCAACTGTTGCACGAGACTCGGGATATCGAAGCGAAGTTGAAGGTTGCAGGAGATTTCAATGCCTATGTGGAAAACACGGGCCTGAATTTTTTCAATGCGCATCTCAATGGCTACGTCAGTTTGGATCGATGGGTCGATCAGTATGTCAGGGGAGCAAAGCTGCGTGTCACGGAAAACTTCAGATATACGCCAGAATCTCCGGCCTTTGCGACCGGAATCAGACAGATAGATGTTCAAGACTCCACCTTCCTTACTGGTCTCCAGGGATTTCGGGCGAACACGTTCACCAACACAACGGCGGTTGATGGCTCGTATCCCCTGTCGAGAGACCTTGCGCTGGAGGGCGGCTATACGTTTGCACTTAGAAGGGTGGGGAGGATTGTAGGGGGGGACGTACCCGGTATCAGCTTCTTCGACACGAATAGTCACACGTGGTTCGGTGGACCTCGCTATCGACTGACCAGAAACGACAGTATCGCGGCTGTGTATCGACAGAGTTTCATACTCCAGTCACGATCCGAAGGCGGTCGGTCATTTAGTACTAGCCTGGTGACGCTGGCAGGCGACTACACGAAGGAATTTCAGGAGTGGGGTTTTAGTGTCGAGGGGGGGGTCACGTTTGTCGAACCAGCCGGTCGGAGCTTTCCGACGGGCCGCGTCACAGTGACGACACAGCCGGAGCGAGACACGGTCCTCAGAGTGACTCTCTCGCGGGAAGCCAGACCCTCGTTCTTCCTGCAGGGTGGTGCGATTATCAGCAACCTTGCGCAGGTGGGAATCAGTCACCGGATATATGAACGGCTTACTCTCGATGGGAGAGCCGCTTATGGCTATAATCAGTTGTTTCCCAATACCAGCGATTCGACGTTTCAAAACTTCACGGGATCGACGCGTCTGAGCTACAACTTGACTAGGAATATCACTGGAGATGTCTCATACAGTTATACAAATATTGACAGATCTGGAGCTGCAGTGGAATACCGAGTTTCCCGCCATGTGGTCGGGTTTTTTCTGACGGCTGAATGGAAGTAGGAAACGAGACTAACATGGAATCGCACGCTCAGTCCGAAGCACAAACCGGTCAGTCAAGACGGAAGTTGATCATTGAAAGGCCGAACGGACTGCTCGACATCGATTGGTCTGAACTTTGGGAATATCGAGAGTTGCTCTATACGCTGGTCGAACGGGAAATCAAGATCCGTTACAAGCAGACAGCGATCGGAGCAAGCTGGGTATTGCTCCAGCCCTTGATCGCCATGCTGATTTTTACCGCAATATTCGGACGGATGGCAAAGATGCCGTCGGATGGTATCTGGTATCCCGCCTTTATATTGACCGCCCTCCTCCCATGGGGATACTTTTCCCAAGCCATTACGCGATCTGCGGCGAGTCTGGTCGGGAGTGCCAATTTGGTGACCAAGGTCTATTTCCCCCGCATCTTGCTGCCGCTCTCCATGATTGTCTCACCATTGATCGATTTCGCATTGTCTCTGCTGTTGTTGTTCGGCCTGCTTCTCTATGCAGGCATTCCGCTCACCTGGAAAGTGCTCACACTACCTTTATTCGTCCTTGTCGCGATGCTCACGGCCATGGGAGTCGGTTTGATTCTTTCCACGGCGAATGTGAAGTATCGTGATGTGGGCCATGCCATTCCGTTCTTGATTCAGATATGGATGTTTCTCTCTCCGATCGTCTATCCCGTGAGTCTCGTCCCTGAACAGTACAGGTTGCTCTATGGCCTCAACCCGATGGCCGGTGTCATTGAGGGCTTTCGCTGGGCGTTGCTGGGGAAAGCGGCTCCTGATCCGGTAGTCATGGGGGCGAGCATCGTGGTGTTTCTCGGGGTGTTAATCGGAGGCCTCGCGTACTTCAAAAAGATGGAGCGAGACTTTGCCGATGTCATTTAACCAGGATCGCGGAAGCGTAGTGCCGCCTCTTAGTTCGCGCCTCCAGCGGGGCCGCTCTTCAATCATTTTGGATTGGATCGTGACGGAACCCGCTAAGGATCAACCGATATGAGAGAAATTGCTGTGCAGGTTGACAACCTTTCGAAGATGTACAGGATCGGAGCGCGAAAGCAACGGTATGTGACGTTGCGTGAACGCATCGCTGCCAAAGTTACTTCGCTATTCGGCTGCCAGGAAGTTGCGGGTGCCACCAACACCATGTGGGCCTTAAAGGACGTCTCATTCGGTGTGAAACAAGGAGAGGTGGTGGGAATCATCGGCCGCAATGGTGCCGGAAAAAGCACACTCCTAAAGCTGCTTTCACGAATCACGGCGCCGACTCATGGAAGGATCGAGATCAATGGTCGAGTCTCCTCTCTTCTGGAAGTCGGCACAGGTTTTAGCGCAGAACTCACCGGACGTGAGAATGTGTACCTGAACGGAACAATTCTTGGTATGAAGCGGGCCGAGGTGACCAGAAAGTTCGATGAGATCGTGGCGTTTGCCGGAGTGGAGCAGTTCATCGATACTCCTGTCAAACGCTATTCCAGTGGGATGTATCTACGGCTGGCCTTTGCTGTCGCTGCGCATTTACAGCCGGAAATTCTGATCGTCGATGAAGTGTTGGCAGTCGGTGATGCGGACTTCCAAAAGAAATGTTTAGGGAAGATGGAAGGTGTGGCTGATCAAGGGAGGACCATCTTTTTCGTCAGCCACAACATGCACGCCATTACGAGGCTGTGCAAACGAGTGATTTATCTGGAGGACGGGCAGCTGCGTCTTGACGGGTCTCCGCACGATGTGGTCAAGACCTATCTCCACTCAGGGCTGGGCACCATGGCCATACGGGAATGGCTGGACCCGGTGAAGGCACCGAAGAGTGATGTCGCGCGGTTGTGGGCCGTGCGAGTTAAAGCCGAGGACGGACAGTGCACCGATAACATCGATATCCGAAAACCAGTCGGTATTGAGATCGAGTACGAGGTGCTTAAACCTGGTTGCAAATTCAGGGGAGCAATTGACGTCTGCAATGATGAAGGGGTCTTGCTGTTTATAGCACTTGAACAAGATCCCGAATGGCGTAACCGTGTTCGGCCGCCAGGGCGCTATCGAAGCACGGCCTGGATTCCCGGGAACTACCTTGCCGAAGGAACGATGATCGTCAATGTAGCCATCGATACGGTCGAGCCATATGAGTGGCAATTCAAAGTTCGTCAAGCGGTGGCGTTCCACGTTACAGATACAACTGATGGAGACTCGGCGCGCGGCGATTACGCTGGTGAGTTCCCTGGGTTGGTACGACCACTACTTAAATGGGATACACTGTTTGGTGCAGATAGTGGTAGGTAGGCAGCCCTGACTAGTTTTTCTGAGAATGTCGATCCCGTCCTTCGAGAGGATAGTTCAGCGTCTTGACCGGTAACGGTGAAAATGATGAAACGTGAGAAGCAACCACTCGTGAGCGTTCTGACGCCTGTCTATAACGGTGAGGATCATCTGGCTCAGTGCATTGAAAGCGTGCTGGCGCAAACCTATCAGAATTGGGAATATGTGATTGTGAACAACCGCAGCACCGATCGAACGCTGGAGATTGCCGAGCAATACGCCCAGAAAGACAAGAGGATCCGCATCCATAACAATTCAGAATTCGTCGGCTGTGACGAGAATGGAAATATTGCATTCCGGCAAATTACTCCTGAAAGCAAATACTGCAAGATGGTGCATGCGGATGACTGGCTCTTTCCCGAGTGCATCGAGCGGATGGTTGAACTCGCGGAGGCCCATCCGACAGTCGCGATTATCGGTTCCTACGGCCTGCGTAACGAACGAGTGTCTTGGGATGGGTTGCCTTATCCGAGCACGGTAATGTCCGGCCGCGAGATCTGCCGAAACAGTTTTCTGGGAGGCCCGTATGTGTTCGGGTCTCCAACCTCGACGTTGATTTGTGCCGATGAGGTCAGAAAGCGATCTGCGTTCTATAACGAAGCCAATCGGCATTGTGATATCGAGGTGTGTTTCGATATCCTTCGAAACCGGGACTTCGGGTTTGTGCATCAGGTGTTGACGTTTACGAGAGAGCATATTCAGGCAGAGAGCACGTTTTCCAGACGGTTCGGCACAGATTACTTGGGGACACTTGAACATCTGAAAAAGTATGGTCGAACATACCTCAATGATGAGGAATATAGAACGTGCTCTGAACGAAGCTGGAAAAAGTATTACAGATTCCTCGGCGCCAAGCTGTTGCACGGCTCAGACAAAGGATTCTGGGAGTTCCACCGGAAAGAGCTGGCCAGGATGGGCTATCGTCTGAAGTATGGAGGAGTCATTAAACCGGTGTTAGCCGAGATGCTCGATTTGCTATTCAATCCCCTCAAGACTTCGAAGAAGATCGCGAAGAAACTATCCAGATAATGGATGATCAAAAAGCGTATGACGTCAGACGAAGCGCTGAACTCTCAGATCGCGATGAATAGTCGGGATCGCATAGCCAAGATGGTTCGCGGAACATGGGTCCATGCGATCTTTGACGAGGCTCGTAACGTAAAGAAGCAACTTTTGCGCCGATCCGAGGGTGAGCGCATTTTGCTGGAACGGTTCGAACGCACGCAGGGAAGATGCCTCGATACCACGAACCCGCAGAGTTTTAGTGAAAAGCTGTACTGCAGAATGATCGCGTTGAATCAGACACCGAACCCGCACTTTACAAGAGTGTCGGATAAATTCGCAGCGCGGGCCTACGTAGCAGATAAAATCGGAGAACAGCACTTAGTCAAGCTCTTTTGGCATGGAGAGGACCCACTTCAGATTCCGTTCGACAACTTGCCTGCCGAGTACGTGATCAAGACCAATCACGGGAGCGCTCAGGTTATTGTGGTCAAGGGGAGCGCCGATCGAGCTGATATTGGAAATAAATTATCTGGCTGGCTCAAAAGGAATTTCTACTGGTCGGCTCGAGAAGGCCAATACTACGATATCAAGCCGAGGATCATGATCGAGGAGTATTTGAAGAACCAGGACGGGAGTGGGCCGTTGGACTATCGATTTTGGTGTTTCGGGGGAGTTCCGGAAGTGATCCAAGTTGATAATCATGCCCACGACATCAACCCGTTCTTTGATCGCCAATGGAATCAATTAGACCTCTACTATCGAGATCAGGCCGCGCGACCGTTTGTGGCCAAACCGGAGAACTTTGAGCACATGCTGGACCTGGCTTCTCGCCTCTCTGCGGGGTTTGATTTCGTACGCGTCGATTTATACAACATCGTTGGGAACGTTTACTTCGGTGAATTCACGTTGACGCCGACATCTGGTCAACTAAAGCTACGCCCGGAAAGCTGGGACATAAAGTTAGGCAAAAAATGGGAAATGCGAGCCGAGAGCTGACAGTTTGAGGCATTCGAAAGAACCTTCTTCAGTCTTGCAAGCATAGACGTCCCCTGGTGAATCAAAGACCTCTTTCAGGGTGGCAGCGCTTCAAATGATTCTCGTCTGTGAGATGATATTCGACCGTGGCGCGCACGTTCCGTTCAATGCGGGGTTCCTGGCCACGATCAGGTCTGCGTTTCCGAGAGAGGATCTGGCTTTTTATGGCGCTGCAGCCCATCTTGAACAATTGAAGAAGCAAGTGGGGCAGGCGCTCGCCGGCTCAATTCTTTGGAATGAAATCCTTCCCATTCCTCCAGGGCCGAGGTACGGTGAACGATTTTTCAGGGAGTTGAAGCTTATTCAATACCTATTGGCTAAACTGTCTCAATGTTCGACTTCACGTATGATCCTGACGTCCGCATCTCCATCAACCGTGCTGGCCATGAAAGTGGCCCGATTATTCCGTTCGAATAGTCCAATGGTACAGATGGTTCTCCATGGGCTGAGTGGAGTCAGCGGAAAGCGGCGCAGGCATCCACTGTACAAGTTTCAAGATATGAATACGGCGATGAATCTGTTGGGAAACAGCGGCATCCAATACCTGGTTCTCGAAGAGGCCATTCGTGACAGGGTTGTCGGGAGCCTTCCCTGGCTAGCAGGAAACATAGAGTCCCTCGAACATCCAATTTCTCCCAACGAAGGCACGAATGAAATACTCGACCTTGATGAACCGATCCGGTTTGGATTTCTGGGAACTGCGCTAAAAAGCAAAGGGTATCCGCTCTTCGTGAAAGCGGCCAATGCCATCACCGCAAAGTATGGTCGACGGGCCGAGTTCCATGTGATCGGTCGAGGCCCTGAAGAGAGCAAGTATGTGACTGGGACCGAGGCTCTGGCGACTCAACCGGCTGCGGCGCCACTGAGTCGAGAAGACTTTATACGAGGTGTCGCACCACTTCATTTCATTGTGCTACCGTATGAACCTGGGCGGTATAGCCTTGCGGCCAGTGGGGTCCTCCTTGATGCCATCGCCTGGTTAAAACCAGTGATCGCCAGGAAAATACCAATGCTTGAGGCCATCTTTGAGAGATATGGTGATATCGGCTATCTCTTTGGTGATGATTCGGAGTTGACCGCCGTTGTCGAACGAGTCGTGCAAGCGGCCGACAATTCACGTTATCGTCGTCAGGCACTCACACTGCGAGATGTGCGTAAGTCCAGAGATCCGGAAACGCTGGCAACGGTCTATCGAGAATTGTGCAGACTGAGCAAGGGAAAATAGCGACAACCGGTATGGGTTGTGCCCACACCTAACACCTGTTCAACTGCACCCGAGCAGTGAGACCTATGGATCCCAAGTCAGTCGTGATGATCGCCTACTTTTTCCCTCCCGAGGGAAACGCCGCTGTCTATCGACCGCTGCGCTTCCTCAAAGGGTTGGTGAAGGAGGGATGGCATGTGGCCGTGATCTCTTGCGAACCCTATCGATACGAACGATATGATCAGGCGCTCTTAGAACAGGTTCCGCTGAATGTTCAGGTTGTTCGAGTCAAGGGGCGGGATCCCTGGCGAGCAGTGCAAAGTAAGCGTGGAACGCAAACGAAGATAAAGCTTTCAAACTTGTCTACGGAGGAAGCGCGACGGGCCGTCGCCGTACATCATTCTCCGTGGCGCTCAAGATTACGTGAGTGGGTCAGGATTGCAGAAACCTGGGTGTACCGTCCTGATATGGCCATGCCGTGGATAAGGCCGGCGGTTCAGGCAAGCATAGAGGTATGTCAGAGTAATCGTCCGAGTGTGATATGGGCGACGATCGGGCCGTTGTCGGCCGGTCTGGTCGCGTATCGAACCTCAGTGGCGACCGGGATTCCGTACGTGTTGGATTTCCGGGATCCGTGGGGATTGGAATATTATCCACATGAAATCAGGCGTCCGGCCTGGGCCAAGGAAATTGATAATCGGAATATGTGTCGACTCTTCAAGAAGGCGCAGGCTGTGGTGTTCATGTTTGAGTCTGTTGCGCAAGCATATCTACGGGCATTCCCGGGAGCATTGGAGAGAACGAAGATCCATATCATCCCAAACGGGTTCGAAGGGGAAGTGGAGTCTTTTGTTCATGCACCAGGAAATCGTTGCACGGTTCTGTATGCAGGCACGTTGAGCACCTATAGGCATGACACGCTTCTTGAGGGCCTTGCTGAACTGAAACGCCAAGATCCTGCTCTGGCTGCTCGGTTGCGAATGCTCTTTGTCGGGGAAGGGTTACAGCAGCTGGCGGAGCGAGTGGCGGACCTAGACCTTCGCGATATGTTCGAAATTAGGCCTCCTGTACCAAGTGCTGAAGTTCGTCGCCTTCAACGAGAGGCGCATGCTCTCCTGGTGTTGGGTAGAATGCCGGGACGAGCGGCACACGACCTCGTCGCCGGGGCCAAACTGTTTGGCTACCTGCAAGCGGGGCGGCCGATTATCGGCATCGTGCCTCGTGACGAAACACGCCGCATCCTTGGCCAAGTCGGAAGCTCATTGACTGCCGATGCCGATAGCCCATCAGAAGTGGTCACGGTGATGAAGAAAATTCTGGAAGCTTGGTCGAGCACAACACTGGAGCAGTTCATTCCGAATCGTGCCTCCTGTGAAGCCTACTCGTCCAATCGGCAGATTTCAGACCTTATTACTGCTGTAAATGGAGCGTCTGCCGAGAAGGTACCGACGGCAGAGGTGCCTGCTATGCCGATAAATTTGAGGTCGGAGGTTACCCGATGAAAATCGTATATCTGAACAATCCCGTGTATGGCTACGCGACCGGAGATCCCTCCGTGTGCGGCGGGGCAGAGCGTTACGGATGGCATCTGATGCGTGCCCTGGCAAATTCAGGCTGGTCAGTCACGGTAGGAGTGTCATCTGCACTGAGAGATGGGGAGGTGCGAGTAATTGATGGCGTGAGGTTCCTCGGCATTAGCTGCGACATACAAACCCTGGTGACTTGGTACAGATTTCTGAAAATTGAACGGCCGGACTGGTGCTTCTGGCAGTGTGCCGATCCACTGTGGGGACCATGTGCAGAAATTGCGCGATGGCTGGGAGTTCGAACGGCTTTTTCCACGATGCACGATCGGGACGTGCAGCCACGCATAGCGCTGAAGCGAAGAAAGAACTGGTGGCCTCTCTATGTGTGGGGGCTTCAGCGTTCCGATATCATTTTCATTCAACATTCCGGCCAACGAGAGCATTTGCCTCTGCACTGGCAGCCGAAAGCGTATCTTCTTCCCGGCATTGTATCTCTCCCCGACACTGTTATACCTCACGCAGAGCGAAAAGGAACCGTTGCTTGGGTAGCCGTCATCAGGCCGATTAAGCGTCCGGATCTCCTGCTTGAAATCGCTCGCCGAGTGCCGACGATTCGTTTCGCCGTATGTGGTGCGCCCACGTTGTATTTGTGGGATGCCAAAGAAATTGAGAACATCCTTACACAGTTACGATATCTCCCAAACGTGGAGTACCGTGGCCATGTAGCTCCAGAGCAGAGTCTCAAGGTCGTTGGGGATGCCAGCCTGCTTCTTTCAACATCGGATGGAGAGGGATTTCCCAGTGTCTTCTTGGAGGCCTGGGCTGCCGGCACCCCAGTGGTGAGCTTAAAGATCGATCCCGATCACAAGATTCGGAATTGTGAGCTGGGAAAGGTGACTGACACGGTTGACGAAACGGTCGATGCCATACGTTCCTTAATGACGTTACCTGGGCGTCGTCAAGATATGGGGATGAGGGGCCGGCGTCATGTCGAAGAACACTATAGCCCAGTTGCCGCAGTTCAGGCATTTGAAACCGCTGTTGCATCTGTATCGGATTCCAGGACGGCCGGATTGATACAAGAGGAGGGGACATGATGGAACCTAAGAAAAGTTCAACCTGAAACGATGCCTCCAGTACGTGTACGTTCAAGTCAGTAGCGGATTCGTCTCTAGGAGTTCGCGCCTGCGACGGAGGTCATGATAGAGACAATGACCTGCGGTGGCTATAAGAATAGTAGAGTGCCCCGGTGATTCGAATTCCACAAGCTACTTCCTGATGGAGCAGTGTGATGGCGGCGATGAATAATTTGCAGCGTGTCGAAGTAGGTACTGTTAAGCGTAGAGCCTACGAGACACGATCCTATCCCTCGGCCTGGTTGGAGTATGTATGGTATCTGAGCCTCTTCTACACGATGCTTGGTTCAGCCTGGGGGATCGTCATTTCCTCAGTGGGAGGCGTGTTATGGGTGCTTGTGGCAACAAGTTGCTTCCTGAGCGTGGGTAGCCAAGCCCTACGAGTGTATAAGCCCGTTGCGTTGGCTCTCAGCACTGGGATTCTCATGATTGTAATACAGATGGTTTTCCATCAGGGAAATCAGCGCGCGTTGACTGAAGGTATCTTCATTGTCGGATGGCTGATCCTGCTGATCACTGTCCAGCCGCTGTCCCTACGCCCGGGGTTTCTGCAGCGTTTTGCATTAGTCGCTTTGGCAATTGGAGTAGCGTGTGTGCCGTACATATCATTGGCAGACGCCGGCGGGATTTCGCGGGCTAAGGCTTCTGGAACGGGGATCTCGAACGGGAATGCGCTGGGGATGTGGTTTGGTTTCTGCACCGTGTATTGTGTATTTTGGGGTCTCCAATGTCAGAAGCCGATCCTAAGAATTGCCGCATGGACTATGGCAGTAGGCTGCTTCTACATTGTCGCACTCACGGTCAGTCGGGCGCCGCTGTTGGCGATCATTTTAGCATGTGTCGTCGGATTTCGTTCGTCACTGAAGCGAAGCTTTGTCCCTCTCTTGTCGTTCATCCTCCTGATTAGTCTGGTCTATGTATCAGGCATATTTGATACAGAGATTGGCTACTACACTGCCCGAGGGGCGGAAAAGACAGGGCGAGAAATGCTATTTTCTCGGGCCCTAGAACGGATACTCGATTCACCATGGTTGGGTGTCGGCTTGGGCGAGATCAGAATTTACTCAGAAAGCGGGAAGAAGTTTATCAATCCACACAACGGGCTACTCCATATTGCGCTTGGTGCGGGAATCGTTCCCTTGATCTGCTTTCTTGGTTATTTGTCGCGTGTGGTAGTTGGAGCTCTTCACATTATGCAGAGAGTCCGTGTGGGAGAAGCTGCACTCCTGCCCCCGTTGGTCGCGTACGCGTTGTTCGAGATACCGATGCTTGATAACGTATTCATGTCACCATGGACAGTCGTCGTATTTGGTTTGGTTGCCGGTGCCTACCAGTCAGATGATCTTCGAAGGTTGAGGACCGTCTCGGAGTAGTGTATACAGGACACAGGTCAGTCCTCTTTAGGTAACAGAGGTTGATGAGCGTGGCGATGTGGGGAGCTGTATTAAGCTGGGCTTTACCTCTAATGGCAGCAAGTCGGCTCAGGCAGCCGGAATGCCACCTATTTTATCTGATAGTCAGTTAAGCCTTGGGGATGATGTATCGGGCAGAAAGTTCTGTTCGTACGACTGTTAAGGTAGTGTATTTAAACTGGCCTGATGGAGTAGCCGTCATCAATCAAGCAATTCCATTTCATCAAGAATGCCTCAACATGCATTGGGAATGAGTATCGCATGGAAAAACCGGTGTGGACAGACTCAGTACAGGAGATTGCAAGACATCCTCTTGAGCACCTCGATTATTTCATGGAATGGGGCACAGAGGCCTGGCAGCACCTCATGTCTCACGCTCTCGAGAATTTTCTAGGGACGAACTTAAAGGGTCAGCACGTGCTTGAAATTGGCTCGCGTTATGGAAGAATGGCATGCCTGTTTGCTCTTCTAGGCGGCAAAGTCATAGGATTAGATCTAAATAAGGCGTCTCTGTCTGTAGCGCAAAGGGAGGCAAAAAAATGGAATGTTACCGAGAGGACTGCATTTGTTCAGGGTGGGAAGGATTTGTCTATTCTTAAGGACAACTCGTTCGATGTGGTGTTCTCAAAAAGCGTGTTGGTCCTAGTTCCAGGCTTGGGTCATTTTCTTGAAGAGGTCAATGCGAAGCTAAAACCTGGCGGGAAGATTGTGTTTTTGGAGAATGCGAAGGGACCATGGTTTGTGCATCTCCTACGCACATTCCGACACAGGGAATGGGACTATACGAAAGCGCGTTATTTCACATCGGAAGAGATACGAGTGGTTTCCGCCATCTTCGACGGAGTAACTGTCAGAAAGCATTCATTTCCTCCAGTCGTTCTCATGTTAGGACATAAGAGAAGCTAGTGTGGCGTCCCATTCATGACTTGCATAATGTTTGCTTCTCGGTTGGGGCATACTTCTCATCAAGGAGGCGCCCCGATGCCAACTGGACGACAGAAACGAGTGGAGATTGCCTTGACCCCTGAGGCGCGCGTGCAATTGGAGGAGCTGGCCCACTCTGGTTCGCTCCCACACGGTGTGGTTCGGCGTGCGCAGACTATCTTGGCCGCAGGCGACTCGAACACCGCCATTGCGCAGCAGTTGCGCCTCAACCTGCAGACCATCGGCTTGTGGTGGGACCGCTACATGACTCAGGGTGTCGCCTGACCGTATGGAGAAGCACGGCCGGGCCGACCACGCGGGCATGACGATGAGCGCATGGCGAGCCTGCTGGCGAAGACCCTGTGCACCCGCCCACGGCGGGCAGCGCGCTGGAGTGTGCGGCTCGTCGCTCAAGAGGTGGGCATTCCCAAAAGCGAGGTGCAGCGCTACCTGGACCTGTGCGGCGTCCAGCCGCACCGGCAGCGGTCCTTTCAATTGTCTACTTCTTCGTGGAGAAGGTGTGAGATGTCGTGGGGCTATAATTGAATCCGCCAGAGAACGCTTTGGTGCTGTGCATGGATGAGAAGAGCCAGATTCAGGCGCTGGAGCGCACCCAGCCGGTGTTGCCGATGGGCTTGGGGTATGTCGAAGGAGTCACGCATGATTATCGTCGGCATGGGACCACCACTCTCTTTGCGGCCCTCAATGTCGCGAACTGCGAGGTTCTGATGCGGTGCCAGGCACGGCATCCCCATCAGAGAATTTCTAGCCTTCCTTCGTCAGGTCTATCGGAGCGTGCCGGCGGCCTTGGAGTGCATCTGATTTTGGACAACTATGCCACCCATAAGCATCCGAAGGTCCGGGCCTGGCTGGGGACGCATCCGCGCTATCAGCTGTATTACACGCCGACCTATGCCTCGTGGTTAAACCAAGTCGAGCGCCGGTTCGGTCTCATTGCTCAGGAAGCCATCCGTCGCGGTTCTTTCCGAACGGCGCGCGAGCTGATTCGTCGCATTGACACCTTTGTAGAGCACTATAGCGCCTATCGGCGTCCCTTTGTCTGGACAGCCACCATGGAGCGCATCTTCTGCAAACTCAAACGGCTTTGCCATGTTATTTCCGGGACACCACACTGTGGGACTAAACACCTAGACAACTATCAATCGTTTCTGCTCTATGGCAAACATGACGCCGTCAATCACAGCAAGAGTCTGGTCGATGCTCGGACTAACAACCACATCAACGGGATCGAAGGCTTCTGGTCGTTCGCACACATATTTGTACAATTACCGAGGTGTGTCCCAATAGCACTTCCCAATGGACCGGAAGGGAATTTAGTATCGGGTCAACCACTGCAAGGAAAACATCTTCAAGCTCTTCCTGCGGTGCTTCTTCGGTTACGGTTCGCCCTAGTTACCTTGATCTTTGAACTACGGTTTCTGGCTCGACCATCGTGGACTTGTGGCAAGTTTCCGTTCATTCTGGGGTTGTGTATAAGTGTGTATAGATGAAATGCCGCCTCTTTTACCTGGTAGGTCAATTAGGCCTAGGTGGATTAGAACGACAGCTTTTCTACCTCATAAGATCAATCGACCGAAGGCGGTATAAGCCTGTCGTAGCTATATGGTCCAATTCTCTTGATGATCACTATGCTCAAGAGCTTCATGCGCTGGATGTTCCGGTCGTACGTCTGGGAGACAATCCGACACGGTCAACCAAGGTAAGAGCGCTGTGTAGCCTGGTATCGGCGATCCGACCGGAGGTGATTCATTCATACACGTTTTATACTAACATCGCTGCCTGGTTGGCAGCTAAAGGAATGGGAGCCATACCAATCGGATCGGTACGAAACGACTTCGTCCTAGATCGCCAGGCTGCAGGGAAGGTGCTTGGGCGACTCTGTGGACGATGGCCGCCTGGCCAAGTTTACAACAGCTTCAATGCGGAGCAGGAGGCCAAGCACTCCACCACGATCTTTAAGCCTCGCCGTATCTATGTTGTCACAAACGGAATCGATCTCGATCGCTTTTCTACTCGTCCGCATTCCGAACGGGGATATATTCTGGCCGTTGGAAGTATGAACAAGCGAAAACGTTGGGACCGCCTTCTTCGAGCCGTTGCCTATCTTGCCCGGAAGGGCGTAGAGCTTGATGTACACCATGCTGGCTCAGGACCATTGCGAGAAGAACTGAAGACGATCGCAAGGGATCTTGATGTAGAACGCCAGTTCCGGTTTTTGGGGGCTCGAAACGATATTCCAGACCTACTTGCGAACGCAGCATTCCTGGTGCATACCGCGGAAAATGAGGGCTGTCCAAATGTCATCATGGAGGCGATGGCCTGCGGCCGTGCTGTTGTCGCCACTAATGCAGGTGACGTCCGCTATTTGATTGATGACGGCAAGACGGGGTTCGTTGTGCCTAAAGAGGATGAATCCGCACTTGCCGACCGCATCGCAACCCTCCTTAAAAACGGAGAGTTGTGTCGCAAGATGGGTGATGCCGGTCGGGCCAAAGCCGAGCAATTATTCGGGATTGATCGCTTGAGGTCGGAGACCTTTTCGGCCTACCGCGCTGAAGGCTGGGAAGACTGGTAGGATGTGCCGAATCGGTGGCTGGATTGGCCATCAGCATGGCGGTGACGATGTTGCCGGACGTATAGAGGAACGCTGCACCTCAGAAGCCCGGACAGCTACGGAGTCTGGTGACTCCTTCGGCCACTCGGACAAGAAGAGGATTTATGGACTTGTTGTTTTGAGAGCTGAGTATATGCCGACTGTGGAAAATCGTAACCGGCCACCAGTGCTGTTAGTCGGCAATTTTCTGTCTGCTACCAGAGGAACTCGGGGTGTGTGCGAAGATCTTGCCTTGAGGCTCAAAGCTGCCGGTTGGTCAGTCATCACGACATCCTCGCGCCCTGGTCGCTTCGTACGGCTGGCTGACTTTCTGGTGACCGTGTGGCGGCAGCGAAACCGATATCAGATAGCGCAGGTCGATGTGTATAGCGGGCCGTCGTTCCTATGGGCTGAGTTGGTGTGCTGGGTCTTAAGAGTCGTGAGGAAGCCATACGTGTTGACCCTTCATGGAGGAAATCTTCCGGTCTACGCGCAAGGCCGTTATAAACGAGTTCAGCACCTTTTGCAAAGCGCATGTGCTGTCACCACCCCTTCTGCATATCTCTTTCAACAAATGCGTTCCCATCGGCAGGACCTAGTGCTCTTGCCAAATTCACTAGAGTTAGGCAAGTATCCATTTAAGCGTCGAGATCACCCTGCGTTAAACTTGGTATGGTTGCGAGCCTTTCACAATATCTATAATCCTTCTCTCGCTGTAAAAGTTGTCGCTTTACTTGCCGATGATTTTCCCGCTGTGAAGCTAGTTATGATCGGCCCCGATAAGGGAGATGGAAGTCTTGAGTCAGCAAGGGATTTGGCTCTAGAGCTGGGCGTGGCGGATAGGGTAATATTTTCCGGTTCTGTCCCCAAGGAGACCACGGCCCATTGGCTCAATGGAGGCGATATTTTTCTGAATACGACTCGAATTGACAATACACCTGTCAGCGTAGTCGAAGCCATGGCTTGTGGGTTATGCATTGTGAGTACAAATGTCGGAGGTATCCCTTATTTACTCAAAGACGAGCACGACGCGCTTCTTGTTCCGGCCGATGATGCAGTAGCAATGGCGAAAGCAGTGCAACGTTTCTTAACTGAGGATGGGTTAGCAGGGCGACTGTCCATGAATGCGCGTCGAAAAGTCGAACAATGTGACTGGTCGACTATTCTTCCCAAATGGGAACAGCTGTTTATTGATATTATCCAAAGAACCACCGTATGAGAGACGCCTTTCTGAAAGCCTACCATAGCCTACCCGGGCCGCTCCGCTCGGTAGCAGCCAGCATGCGAGGGTTATACCTTCGGTCCTGGCGGTACGGTCCCGAGACCGATCGTCTCGTGGAAGAAGCACTCGATCGTGAGACCTGGACTCCAGATCGGTGGAAAACTTGGCAGGAGGAGCGTCGTGCCTATGTGCTTCATCGTGCAGCCACCGAGGTGCCGTATTATCGACAGCAATGGGCTGCACGCCGACGCGGGGGTGATAAAGCGTCGTGGGAGTACCTGGAAAACTGGCCCATTCTAGAGAAGGAGTCCGTCAGGGAGACCCCTCGTGCATTTGTGGCTGATGACTGTGACGTGCGGAAGATGTTCCACGAGCATACAAGCGGAACCACCGGCAAACCTCTGAGTTTGTGGTGGAGTAGGAAGACCGTGCGCGAATGGTATGCGTTGAACGAGGCCAGGACCCTCTACTGGACCGGGGTGTCTCGCCGCGACCGATGGGCGATGGTCGCCGGTCAACTAGTTACTCCCGTGAGTCAGCGGCAGCCGCCTTTTTGGGTTTGGAATCAGGGGTTGAATCAGCTGTACATGTCTTCCTACCACCTCGCCCCGGATCTCATGGGATCTTATCTAGATGCGATCTCTCATTATCGCGTTACTTATCTTTATGGGTATCCCTCCTCCCTTTACGCATTGGCACAGGCGGTCCTGGAATCAGACACAAAGGATCTGCGCATGGCCGTCGTTCTCACAAGCGCCGAGCCTCTCTACGACTATCAGCGGACAGTCATTGGTGAAGCGTTCAACTGTCCTGTTCGCGAAACCTATGGAATGGCAGAAATTGTTACTATGGCGAGCGAGTGTATTGCCGGCCGATTGCATGTGTGGCCTGAGGTTGGGTGGGTGGAAGTTATCCAAGACGGGCAGTCCATACCCCATGGTGCCTCTGGCGAACTTGTGTGCACGGGCCTGTTGAACGCCGATATGCCTCTGATCCGGTATCGTACTGGTGATCGTGGAGGCCTAATTGATAGTTCTGAGTCGTGCCAATGCGGACGTACTTTACCGGTTCTTGGATCGGTAGAGGGAAGGATAGGCGACGTTCTCTACACAAAGGATGGCAGGCGCGTCAGTAGATTTGGCGCAGTATTTAGCGGCGACCTCGCCATACGCGAAGCCCAAATCATCCAGGAAACACTCGACTGCGTGCGGGTGAATTTTGTTCCGACTTCAGCCTTTACCTCGTGTGATGAACAGGTGATCATGCAAAGAGTCAAAGAAAGGATGGGGGATATAGAAGTCGTCATGCAGCCGATGACCGAAATTCCTCGAGGAACCAATGGGAAATTTCGGATTGTGATCTGTAGAATTCCTCAAGAAGATAGACGCGCAGAATAGTTACGCCATTACTTGACGCTCAGGTTCTTTGGTGAGCTGGGTGACTTAAATTCTGAAATCTCTACTTCAATACATATGTACCGACTCTGGGCGGAACCAATGATTAAGACAGAAAGAGCACCTGACTTAGAGCCAATAAAGATACTCTGGACAGGGGGATGGGATTCGACATTTCAACTCCTGCAATTATTATTTGTACAAAAACGGAACGTGGCTCCCATATACCTGATTGATGAACCCAGGCCATCTACGGGCATGGAGCTACTCACCATGGAAAAAATACGAGCGACCATCCGCAGGATTGATAATGAAGTAGGAATGTTGATCCAGCCAACTCAGTTTCACTTTGTCTCTGATATAGCCAAACAGCCGAACATAACGAAAGCCTATGATGCGATTTGCAGAAGATCCTTTATCGGAAGCCAGTACGACTGGCTAGCACGCTTTTGTGAGCAACAAGGCATCTCTGATCTTCAGCTATGCATTCATGAGGATGATAAGGCGCACGCCGTGGTTGTGGACAAGGTAATAGGGGATACCGATTCTTATAACTCTTGCAGAATGAATAGTACGCATTGCGGCACAGATGAGTATACGGTATTCAAGTATTTCTCGTTCCCTGTGTTGAATCTGACCAAGATGGAGATGCAGAAGGTTTCGCGAAATCGTGGATGGAATGAAATCATGATGAAGACTTGGTTTTGCTACAGACCAAAACGTGGAAAGCCCTGCGGCATCTGCAACCCATGCTTGTATACTCTCCAGGAAGGGCTGGGGTGGCGGATCCCCCTGAGCAGGCACTTCCTTGCTCGGGTTAACCAGTGGCTATGGTACCCGATATGGCATCCCTCAAAGCAGATAGCAAAAAGAGCTCTCGCCTACGTTCGGCAATGAGCGGATTACTGGCCTGACAATAGACTGCTCTATCCAGGCATTGTCCCATTTTTTGCTTGGGCCAAAAGTTCTCCATTGGATGTGTCTCGTTGACAGGGGAGCTTACAGACTCCATGGATGGAATTCCTCGTGGCCCAAATGAGAAGTTTTGGACTTTTATTTGTAGAATCCCTCAAGCAGATCGACCTGCGGAACAGGTAGACCATTACTTGATGCTCAGGTTTTTTGGTGCGTTTAAGGGATTAGAATCTGAAACGCCTCCTTCGTACGCACCGATATCAAAACTCCTACCTCCTGGCCTGGGAACGTTCTTAATGTCCACGCGGATTGTGTCTATGTCTATTCCCGCATCAATCGCGAGGCTGTGCGTCTGAAGCCGGAAGTCAAAGGCATCAGCCTTTATAAACTTGGGATCGGTGGTGAGGTTGTGGGAGATGATAGAGTCGATCCCGGTATCAATAATTTGTTGGGAGGTATTCGCGAATACTATATTGTTTTGCACAACCGTATCGATCGCTGGTCCATTATCTCCAGCATTGACAAGAATCCCATAGCCTTTGTTCCCATAGACCGTGTTGTTCCAAACCCTTGTGCCGGTTGCACCGTTACTGACTTGAATGCCACCGCAGGTCCCGCCTCCCGGCTTGTTCACACAATTTGAATGGACAACGTTGTTGTAGATTTGAACGTCATCGATTACACCTGGACCGTGTATGGTGTAGTCAATATCTGCGAATATCTGAATGCCCGGTACGCTCGAATTCTCCATGATGTTGTTGTGATGGATGACGTTGTTTCGTATTATGGCTTTATGTACGGGGCCTGGAAATACCGTTATTCCGCCCCCGGGTTGATTGTAGATTTCAATCCCATCAATCACGACGTTATCTCCCATCGAGAAATAGATACCGTAACGACGACTGCTGCGTGGCGGAGGGTCTACTACACTGTCGTGGATCTTGCAATTAAGGACTTGAATATCATTTCCAATAATAAATAATCCGGTTGTCTTGAAGTTCTTGATTTCAAGATTGCGAAGAATGAAGTGGTGGTTGCCGTCTCTTAGCGCCCAACCAGTCGCATCAGCACCGTTGACCCCGTCTAAGATGAGATTCTCAAAAATGAAGTACCCGCGGTTCCCACGGGCCTTGATTGGTCCGTAGCCTCCCGTTTTCCCACTGGCATATTGACTGATGACTATTTCCCCTGGATAGCCAGCTATCCTGATCCAACCAGTAGATGTCCCCGATATGTTGGGGCCTTGAAAATCCATTTGCTCCGTGTACGTCCCACCCCGAATATAGAGGGTATCTCCTGGCTGCAACAGACTGACCCCTTTCTTGAAGCTCTTGAAGGGCTGATTCAACGTGCCGGGGTTGGAATCACTGCCATTCGTTGCCACATAGTAGCTGGCGCCTTGGGCCGGGCTCGGTCCGAGAAGAAGGGGCACAAGACTGGTTGCCAAAATCGAGAACAGCGCAACGCATGAGAACTTCCAGGAATAGTTCGTCATGACAGTCCCTTTGTAAGAAGATTATGGCGAGTAACGTGGTGCTGAATCAACCCATCCGTGAGGTGTCACAGCATATTGCATGCCGCGAAGCAGGCTCTAATATCATTGATTTTAAGCCATATGTGCTTGTCTATTGGCACAAAGTTCTTGGAAAAGGTTCAAAATGGTACAGGCAATGACCTGATTCGATAGGAGCTTATGGGGGGTTAGTACTGTTGTCGCGATGAAGAGCTGAACCGACTCCGTCGAACATTGAGCTGAGTGAGAGAGGTATGGTAGAGCCCCGGATGCATCGCATCCGGGGCTCTTTGGACAAGCAACGTTACGAGGGACAGATCTGAACCTCGATGTGGATTTCGATGGGGTAGCCCAGAAGGGAGAGCAGGCCTACATGAGGCTCACGACTGTTTTGGTAAAAAGAGTATAGACCAATTACATGCACAACTCTGTGTAACCAAGGGTTGTGCAATCAGTCGATTCTCAATAGTTTTCGTAGCCCCCAATATCATGCTTCGCGCCCTTCGGCCTTGCGACATTTCTGTAATCATTCGGCACGCTACTCAAAGTCACTCCTGTATTTGCCGCAGGGCTGCTTGACTGAAGTTGGAAGTTGTTGGATGAGGCACTGACAAACTTCGGATCCGTCGTGAGGTTGTTTGTGTAGGTTGTGCCAGAGCCTACGTTTATATAGTTTCCCGTACCATTTGCGTAGCTGATGTTATTTTGAACCACCGTGTTCTTGGTAGTGGTGTCGTGCCCGATTTGCACCCCATATCGTTTATTCTTGTACGATGTGTTGTTCCAGACCTTTGTCCCGCTGGTATAAGGGCCAATCATAATTCCGCTCGCGTTGCCAGAGGTTGAAGCGGTCGCATTCCTGTACACAAGGTTATTGTAAATTTGAGTATTGGAAATGATGCTTGAGGAGCTCCCCCAGAGCAGGATTCCACCAACATTTGAATTGGCCATCGAATTGTTGTCGTAAATGGCATTGCCACGCACTACCAGGTTGGAGATGGGGCCGGGGTATAGTGTCAGGCCACCACCCGGATTGCTGTATATCTTGTTGCCTTGGATCACGCCGTTGGCACCATTGAAATAGATCCCATAAACCCGAGAAGTACTATATTGAATTTGGTGGTGAATGGAGCAATTAATCACTTGCACGTTGTTCGCTTTGATGAAGAGTCCATTGCCTTTGAAGTTCTTGATTTCAAGATTGCGAAGAATGAAGTGGTGGTTGCCGTCACGAATTTGCCAGTGCGTATTATTCGTGCTGACGCTACCGTCGAGTACGAGATTTTCAAAGATGAAATACCCTCGATTACCCCGAGCCTTTATAGGGCCATAACCCGATGTTATGGAATCAGCGTACCGAATCGTGACTTTTTCCCCTGGGTACCCTGCGATCTTGATGTAAGCGCTTGATGTGCCAGATTTGTTGTCTCTCATGAGGTCTAGCTGCTGGGTCCACGTGCCTGCGCGGATATAGAGAGTATCGCCAGGTTTTAACGGCTTGACGGCTTTCGCGAACGTCTTGAAGGGACTACTCGAAGTGCCGGAATTGGAATCGCTTCCCGAGAGAGATACGTAGTACGTTGCGGCTTGCACGTTCACGGCTCCTAGAAAAACGAGAAGAAGGTAGGCACAGATCGAGAACAGGACGTGACGCTGGAAATTATTCGAATGTTTCATCATCATCTCCTTGATGGCAGGGTAAAATTGTGCATTTTTTATCTGCTGTGCTAGAAACGCTTCCCTGACCTGAGTGGGGTCGTTCCACGAAACGGTAGCGTACGCACACTTCGTGCCATTGAAATAGTGATGCAAGCAATGGATTATATTAGTATCTCACCCTGTGACATTCTTGACATTCTGTATAAGAGGTATGTAGCCGCATACACTGGTGGATAGACACGTCTCTTGGGCATGTAAGGGGGCATATATACGCATACGCTCATTCGGCATTAAAGCATGGAACTTTGCCCGCAGGAGCAAAAGCATCAATGGCTCTTCACGCAGTGGATCCTATTGCTCAGGAAGGTTACGCGGATCATGGTTTAGCAATGACGGTTTGTGCACGTCCACAGGTCTGCATACTTGAACTGATTCATCGGCAACAACACTAGAAAATTCGAGTGGGCCTAGGCCAAAGCGGGCTCCGTTGTTTGTGCTGCATGAGTAACTGGGCAATTAATGCTCCAAACCAGTGGCTTGACCGCATGAGTCGTTGGTGTCCACAAGCGTCTTGCTTGGTAGGCGACGGCTTCTGGGACGTGAAGAACGGGCCCAATTTGTCATTGGGTCTCTATAAATGGTCGCCGTAGGCATGCGTTTGGCCTGGATATCCAGGACCAAGCGCTCGAGCTCAACGCGAAATAAGAATTGCAGTAGGTAGCTCAAGCTGTTACATACGTTGCTCACAAGTAAGTCACTTTGGTAGTGGGATGAAGACGGATGGGCGCATTCATGGCGATGATATTCCGCAAGGGCCCAATCTGAGAACCTAATTTTGGATAAGAGTGATCCAGCATGAGAGCTCCGATCATTTGCCACATTTGTGACTACGGCTCAGAATATGGTGGGGCATTTATCGAATCACTCTTGTTTTTGAGCCGATATTGTCGTGACAAATTACAGATCGCCACGTTCTGTGTATTTCCAGATAGGGCGAGGAACAGGAGCTGGTTGTCGAAGCTGGATGAAGAGGGGGTAGGGTATGGCTTCATTCCCCACAAAAGGAATGTCGTGGGGCAAGTTCGTAGTCTGCTGTCAGATCGTGAACCTCTTGTCCTGCATAGTCATTTTTACTTTTTTGATCTGACGACCGTTCTTCTCAAGTTCGTGGCATTCAAGAATGCCGGAATTGTTTGGCATTACCATTCCCGATCCGGACGTAGTGTCAAGCAGCGTATCAAGGATGCCTTGAAGATTAGGTTGCTGTTCAACCTCTTGGGGGATCACTGTATCGCAGTTGGAGACGGCGTATTTAGGGACATTACGGACGCGGGGCTGGCGCCAGGGAAATCCATCTTAATCTATAATGGCGTTAACACCGACCGTTTTCTAAACAAGCATGAAATCTACCTTGAAGTGCGGAAAGATCTCGGAATCTCAAGGGAAGACTTGGTTTTCATGCTTCTGGGGTGGAGTCCGCTAGTAAAGGGCGTCGATGTTTTCTGCAGGGCGGCAGAGGAGATAGGTAGAAAGTATAAGCATTGCAAATTCCTTGTCGTGGGCAGAGATAGAACGAGGGAATTTGTATCACATTTGTCTTGTGTCTCCAAGCTTGGTGAGTCGCTTCGCGTGATTGATCCTGTCGAAGACTTTTCTATCCTTGTAAAGGGTGTCGATATATTTGTTTCAGCAAGTCGAAGTGAGGGGTTTGGGTATGCTGTGATTGAAGCTATGGCAACGGAAAAGCTAATTCTGTGCTCGGATATAGTCCCCGTCCGTCAGACCTACGGCCGTTCGAAAGGAGTCTGGTTGTACCCTTCCGAGAACTGGAAGATGCTTGCTAATCTGATGGAACAATCCGTTGGATTGTCATCGGATGAAAAGCAATTCCTTGGTCTTACAAACAGGGAGCACGTCATTGAAAATTATTCGATAGATCAGTGGAGCGAAAAGGTCGGGCTGCTATACAAGCAAATGATAGCAAGACGCAAGTGACTGCTTTCTGAAGATTCTTAGTATTATTGGTAAGGGAGTAGTGGACTCACCGTTCTGCGGTTTCATATGAGTTCGAATACGTGTTATCAGGAACCTCCTCGTACAATTGTCTGTCTATGGGTCATGAACTGTTCACCGACTCTCTAGCCTTTGCTTTGTATTTCAATTGCTGCGATGCTTATTCATATCAATGACAAATGCTCTTTCCCATTTTACAGATAAATGTGAGTGTGTTGACTAGAACGATTTCTGTTTGTCTGGTATTGCTTCAAGGAGTTTGTGCTGTGTGCCAATGGCATCGCTCCTTACACGAGGTTGATCTGGCATGCTTGGAAAAACCTGCGGCCAACAGTGATTCCTACGATCCTATTAGTTCTTCTCTATCCTGTGGCTATGACTGGGCTTCACCTGTTGCGCGACTGAATAACTGCGCCGTAGTCGATGGAGAGACCGTCGCCGTCCTAAGTCGCGTACTTCTGACGAAGCAATTACTACTTGCCTTTGATCAAAGGAATAACACCATCAGCAAGTTTATGTGAAATTCTGGGCTCATGAAAGAGCGAAAGAAACTCTTGCACCTGCAGCTCTCTCGTCCCTGTGTGCCGGTTCTGTATCTTGATTGTGCCGTGCTAAGGTTCAGCAGTCGCATCTATTAGATGCTCCTAGGGAAGAGCGTGAACTGTTACAGCCAAAAATCAATTAACTTTTGCCCTGCAGCTAGCGGTAGTGCCATAACTGAACGAAAGTTAGGTCTAACCATCAGAGGGTGCTGGGGCTAACGTGATCCTTGTTGTGTGGGTGAGACTGTGATGTCTGAAGAGAGTCGGATTCAGGAGGTCTATGAGAGACGCCGAATAGACAAAGGAGGGTTATATTCCTGGTTCAATAAAGGACACCTATATATGGTGCAAGAGGTAGAGCGCGCACTGCTTATTTTGTTGAGTAAGAGCGGTATCGACTCGCTTGAAGGAAAAGCTATTCTTGATATAGGTTGCGGTTCAGGCAGTTGGATTCAGGAGTTCTTAAAACTAGGGGCGGCACCAGAAAATCTGGCAGGTGTTGATCTTCTTGAATGGCGTATTGATGCTGCCAGGCGTAGTTGTCCTGCGGGCATTCGCTTGAAGTGTGGTAGTGCTGAGAAACTTGACTTTTCCGATCGGTCTTTCGACGTGGTGACTCAGTTCGTAGTATTTTCGTCCATTCTCGATTCAAATATGAAGCAGCAAGTAGCCTCTGAGATGTTGCGCGTTCTTAAGGACGATGGTTTTATCATCTGGTACGATTTTTTCGTTAGGGATCCTAGGAACAAGAATGTCAAGGGGATCGACAAAAATGCCTTACGCCAACTATTCCCTGGCTGCCAGATTGAACTGCGACGGATAACGTTGGCTCCTCCACTGGTACGATTAATTGCTCCCCGCTCCTGGTTGCTTTGTTATGCGCTCGAAAAACTGAAATTGTTCGATACTCATTATTTAGGGTTTATTCGCAAGTAGAGCAGTATGATTGCGAACAAATCGGAGGCTCAGCGAATTAAACTGGATTCAGAAGAGCCGCTTCACGCGAATATAATTACTTTCTGGATTGCGTGGCAGTGTGCTTCTGAACGAGATGAGGGATAACAGCTGTCAGCCAGCCTCCGTCGCCTTTATGAAGGTCCGTGTCACGCTCGGATCATGTAAGTGTTTTCGAGCGGCAACAATCCGAAAGGGAACGCCGGTAGTGAACAGGTCATGTGGACGCTCAAAGGGGAACGCTACTCGCTTCAGGGGCTGACGAGTCCGGAGGAGTTAGAGCGTGTACTGACGGCGCGGATCGACTGGTACAACACCAGATTCCGCATTCATCGTTTGGGTATCGGATGCAGGGTAAGGTTGAACAACAACACCTCTGCACCAGCACTCAGTTCGTAGCCGCTTGACAAATGGGGAGCAGCACAAGATGAGTAATCAAGAATCTCTCGTTGTTTCCATCATCCTACCTTGCCGCAATGAGGCGAAGAGTATTCGTTTGTGTCTGGAATCAGTTGTCACGAGCGACTTTCCCAAAGGCAAACTCGAATTATTGGTAGTGGATGGGCAGAGTGACGATGGAACGATCGAAATAGTTCGTGAGTTCTGTGCGCGCCATCCGTGGATCAGACTGCTCACTAATGCCCGCAGAATTACTCCGGCAGGTATGAATGTGGGAATTCGATCTGCAGCAGGAAAAATCGTGATCCGGATGGATGCTCACACCGTGTATCCTCCCGATTACGTCTCAAAGTTAGTTGAGTGGATCGAACGGAGTAAAGCCGATAATGTTGGTGGAGTCTGTGCGACGCGACCCGCCAATCAAAGTGCAAAGGCGCATGCGATCGCTTTTGCCCTTTCTCATCCATGGGGTGTGGGAGACTCTCACTTTAGAATTGGAGCCACCGCACCCAAATGGGTCGATACGGTTCCCTTCGGATGTTACAGGAGAGAGGTGTTTGACAAGATCGGGCTATACGATGAAGCGCTGGTGCGTAATCAGGATGACGAGTTGAATCATCGGCTCATTAAGCATGGAGGCCGCATCTTGCTCGTGCCGGAGATTGTATCATTCTATACGGCTAGAGAATCCCTAGGAAAAGTTTGGGCCATGTATTACCAGTACGGTTACTTTAAACCGCTTGCTGTGCGAAGAATCGGCGCTGTGATGACTGCACGGCAACTGGTTCCCGCAACCTTTGTTATGTCCCTCGTCCTCACGGCCTCCCTCGCTCATTGGTCTTCTACCGCGAGGGTTCTCTTTGGCGCCATAGTCACAGCTTATGTCGTGCTAGATGTTATTGTCGCTTTTCATGCCGCGTTTGAGCGAGATGTCCGTTGTGGCCTTTGGTCGGTGGTAGTTTTTCCTCTTATTCATATCAGTTATGGGATAGGATACTTGAAGGGACTTCTCGACTTCCTGATTCTGCGGAAAGGCGAACCTCTTGATCCGCTCGCTGTTCCGCTGTCTAGATAAATCCTAACATATTTGTTGAACGGTTATAATTCTTCAGCCTACATTAGTCGCGGTGGATTCGCTTTACCAGGGGAGAACATTGTGAGCAATATCCTTGGGATTTCAGCTTTTTATCATGACAGTGCCGCCTGCCTGATTCGCGACGGAGAGATCATTGCTGCGGCTCAGGAGGAACGGTTCACCCGGAAAAAACATGACCCGGGGTTCCCTTCTCAGGCGGTGAGATACTGTTTGAAAGAGGGAGGAATCGCGCTTGGAGATCTTCGCCATATCGTGTTCTATGATAAACCACTTGTAAAGTTTGAGCGTTTACTCGAAACCTACCTGGCATTTGCTCCGAGAGGACTGCAGTCATTCGTGGCAGCCATGCCGGTGTGGCTCAAGGAAAAGCTGTTGCTCCGAAACCTCCTTGCCAAGGAATTCATCGCGTTGGCGCCAGGGATGAAGCAGTCGGAGTTGCCTCAACTGCTGTTTGGTGAACACCATGAGTCGCATGCAGCGTCCGCGTTCTATCCGTCGCCCTATGACAAGGCGGTTGTGATATGTATGGATGGCGTAGGCGAATGGGCAACGACGTCCGCATGGCTCGGTGATGGCAACTCCTTGACTCCACTCTGGGAAATTCCCTTCCCTCATTCCTTGGGTCTTCTGTATTCAGCCTTCACGTACTACACTGGTTTCAGGGTCAATTCCGGCGAATATAAGGTGATGGGCCTGGCGCCCTATGGTGAGCCAAAGTATGTCAAGGCGATCTATGATCATGTACTCGACCTGAAGCCTGATGGGACATTCCGGTTGAATATGGACTATTTCAACTACTGTACAGGACTAACAATGACGGGCGACAAGTTCAATAAGGTGTTCGGTGGTCCACCGCGTAAACCAGAGAGCAAATTGACTCAGCGCGAGATGGATCTGGCCCGTTCCATACAGGAAGTGACAGAAGAGGTCATGCTTCGTGTGACCAAGACCTTGCATCGTGAAACTGGGATCGACTATCTCTGCATGGCTGGCGGAGTTGCGCTGAATTGTGTGGGTAATGGGCGGATCTTGCGAGAAGGTCCCTTCAAAGGGATTTGGATTCAGCCGGCTGCAGGCGACGCGGGTGGTGCGGTTGGTGCGGCTCTGGCAGCATGGCATGGGTATGAGAATCAGCCGAGGCGCGCTACCGGCATTGACCAGATGAAGGGGAGTTATTTGGGGCCGAGGCACACCAACGCCGAAATTGAACAATTCCTCAAACAAGCCGATGCGCCGTACGAATTGCTCGACGATGAGGTACTCTTTGATCGCGTGGCGAAGGACCTGGCAGAGGGAAAGGTGGTGGGGTGGTTGCAGGGGAGGATGGAGTTTGGGCCGCGGGCACTGGGTGGTCGAAGTATCCTCGGTGATGCCCGCAACACGAAGATGCAGTCGGTGATGAACCTGAAGATCAAATATCGTGAGTCGTTCCGGCCGTTCGCTCCTTCAGTTCTGCGAGAGCGAGTCGCCGACTTCTTTGACATGAATACGGACAGCCCCTATATGCTGCTGGTGGCGCCGGTGCAGGAGAAACGACGTCTCCCGCTGCCTGCCGACCACACTGGTCTTTGGGGAATTGATTTGCTCAACGTACCTCGCTCTGACATCCCCGCTGTGACCCATCTGGATTATTCAGCCAGGATTCAGACCGTTCATGAGGAGACCAATCCTCGATACTATCGTCTGCTCAAGGCATTCGAAGCCCAAACCAACTATCCCGTTCTGGTCAACACGTCCTTTAACGTTCGCGGGGAACCAATCGTATCCACGCCCGAGGATGCTTATCGGTGTTTCATGCGGACCGAAATGGATGTGCTGGTGCTGGAGAATTGTGTTCTCTATAAGACGCAACAGAAGCCGCTGGAGAAAGACACCAACTGGCAACAAGAATTTGAGCTTGATTAGGAAAGTAATCAATGAATACGCCCTCTCAGCAGCCTACACCAAAAGAGTTGCGACAATTCGGTTTCATCGTCGGTGGCGTCTTTTCGGTGATCGGTCTGTGGCCGACCGTGTTCCGAGGAGAGTCGCCTCGCCTGTGGGCCATGATTCTGGGTTGCTTGCTCATTGTCTTGGGGGCGATTGCCCCACTGTACTTGAAGCAGGTTCACCGTGGATGGATGAAGATCGGTCATGTGCTGGGCTCGATCAACACGAGGATTATCCTTGGAATCATTTATTATCTTCTCATTACCCCTATGGGGATTGTCATGCGGCTGATGGGCAAAGATCCCATGCGTCGCGCCGTCGGGGGAAAGGTCGATACCTATCGCGTTATCCGATCCGTTCGGCCTCGTCACCACATGCGCAACCAGTTTTAGGAGATCCCCAAACGGAGGAAGTATGGGCAGCTTTCTGATGGAATTGTGGGCCTTTATGAAAGAACGGAAAAAGTTCTGGTTGTTGCCGATTCTCGTCGTTCTGCTTTTGTTTGGCACCTTGATTGTGTTGACGCAAGGGTCCGCGGTGGCGCCCTTCATCTACACGTTGTTTTAGATCCAATGTGCTGAAGTCACCAACTCCTGTTAGATCGAACAAAGAACGTCCCAGCATTCCTAAATGGGTCCATGAGGATTGCAGGTCAAAGTGAGAATTCTCCGGCTTGTTAATTGAGGGAGATGGTTTCTCCGCATTTCGATCTCTATGCCTTCTGCATATCCGGCGTTCCCCTGAGTCAGTATGAGCTTCCCCCGATTTCAGAGACACCTGTATAAGGAGGCACAGGATGAACTCGGAGGGTAGCATGACCAGCAAGACCCGACGGCGATACACGGAAGAATTTAAAGCCGAAGCCGTGCGATTGGCACGAGACTCGGCACAGCCTGTTGCACAAGTGGCCAGGGATCTGGGCATTGCCGACCATTTGCTGTACCGCTGGCGGGCCGAGCAGCACCAGGCGGAGAGCCAGGGCCACACACGCCAGGCGATGCGTGCGGAACTTGAGGAGCTCGCGCGGTTGCGACGTGAAAATGCCGTACTGAAGCAAGAGCGGGATTTTTTACGACGTGCGGCGGCGTTCTTCGCGAAGGAGTCGCGATGAGATACCGGGTGATCCAGGAGCACGACCGCCACGATCCGATCCGCCTGATGTGCCGCGCCTTAGCCGTGTCTGCGGCGGGGTATTATGCCTGGCGGGCCCGGCCCGAGAGTGCCCGATCGGTGGCGAATCGGGCTCTCTTGACCAACATTCAGCACCTCCATTGGGAGAGTCGCCAGACCTACGGCAGTCCCCGGATCTGGCGAGCGCTCCGCGAACAGGGACACCAGGTTGGGAAACATCGTGTGGCGCGGCTCATGCGTCAGGCCAATCTTCAGGCCAAGACTGTCTCGAAGTGGCGCGTCACCACGGACTCGGCGCATCGTTTTCCCGTAGCCGCCAATCACCCGAACCGGCAATTTACCGTCACAGCCCCGAATCAGGTGTGGGCCGGCGACCTCACCTCTATCTGGACAAGGGAAGGCTGGCTCTATCTGGCCGTGCTCTGCGACCTCTATGCGCGGGCGGTGATTGGGTGGGCGATGGGGGCGCGGCTGACGGGGGAGCTCACAGCGCACGCCTTACAACAGATGGGACTCCACCGGCGCCAGCCGAAGCCCGACCTCTTGCACCATTCCGATCTCGGGAGTCAGTATGCGGCGACGGCCTACCGGCAACAGCTGCGGGCTGCTGGTATCTCGGGGAGTATGTCGCGTCGAGGGAATTGCTGGGACAACGCCTGCGTCGAGAGCTTCGTTGGCACCTTCAAGCGGGAACTCATTCATCATCGCCAGTATCAGACGCGGGAAGAGGCCACGCAGGAGATCCTCGAATATCTCGAAGTGTTTTATAATCGGCAGCGCCGCCACTCAACCCTCGGCTATCAGTCCCCCGCCGAGCTTGAAGCACAGGCGGCTGTCGCGTAACCAAAGTGTCCACCAAGCCGTGGGAAGGTCAGTACCTGGCAATGTTGTGTAGGGGGAGTATCACCGCATTGAATTGATTTCGCCCAGGTCTATCTCATGGCCCGATGTAAAGCCTTCACAATCAATTTTGCACTGGTGGTCCTGGGGTTGGGCATCGTCCTAGTGTAGTGCGTCCAACGCTTCTTTACATTTGGCGATCTTGGCCATAATACTCTCGACAGATGCGGTCCAGACAAACACGCGCGGGTTCTGATTGTGGTTGTTCATGTAATCTTCGATGGCGG
>JAOUHJ010000115.1 GCA_029865225.1 Nitrospira sp. | reverse complement strand
GCCGCCATCGAAGATTACATGAACAACCACAATCAGAACCCGCGCGTGTTTGTCTGGACCGCATCTGTCGAGAGTATTATGGCCAAGATCGCCAAATGTAAAGAAGCGTTGGACGCACTACACTAGGTCGATCCCGATCACGCTGCCGCTCGCTCCAACCGTCTGAGCGGTCAGCAGGGCCGGATAGCCGGTGCCTGATCCGAGGTCCAGCACGCGAAGACCTGCACGAAGCCTCGCATCGCCGACCAGCCGGTGATTGAGAAAGGCCATCTGCTCGCCAAAGAAGCGGTCCCATCTCTCCCAGCCGCCGGCGACACGGTTCCAATCCTGGCGCTGGCTCTCGATGATTTGCTCAGGCGATGGTGAGGCCATAACATTCACCTGAGGGATTGTAACGTCTCACGAAGCTCCGTGAGTTCCGAGACGAAGAGGTCCAAGTGCTGATCCCGTTGTGGCTGATCATCTTTAAACTTCCACAGGCGCCTGAAAATGGCCTTGAGTTCTTTGTTGTGCGTCACGGCCAAGGCATAAGCAGGTTGTTCTCTCACCGATTTCTCGACACAGCAGATGCTATTGCTGATGGCATGAAATTGATTGTGGAGGTCATCGAACGATTGATCGACGCCCGTGCCTCCCTTGGCTGCTGTGGCCGAAGCTTCTGCCATGTTGGTCAGATTAATGACCGTTTCGAGGCCTGTTGCTCCCTTTGCCTTTGCAGTAAATTCCTTGGCGTGGGGATAAAATAAATAGCTGCAGCCGGTCGTGCTGAGCACGAGAAGTGCTGCGATCGGGAATAATGCCTTCAAGCCCATATACCCTCTACCCTTCATGAAGTAGCTCCTATGGCTATGTGCATCAGTGGAATTATGACCCTCCCCTGATGTACGAGAGGAGGGTTCAGTTCGCAGGCCGGAGATTGCTAGACAGCAACGGTGACGGTCTTAACCGCTGCTTGGACCTTGGCCACCATCTCCGGTGGGATCGAATCAAGCTTGTGGCACTGTTTGGCGTGGGTGGCCACAAGTTGCATAAGCTCCGCTTCGGTTTCGGTCCGTACTTGGAATCCGCAGCCACCGCCTGGTTGAACATCCAGACATCCGAGCTGCTTGTACTGTTTGTCTGCCATGAGTTCCTCCTCTTGTTGGGGGTGGAGAGTGAATACCGACCGCTGGTCTTGCCCGATTCTTATCCGTACCTCTGAATCCTACCGGTAGGCCTGGCAAAGGCTTCTATCGGTTCAGACTGCAAGTCTTGTTATCTCAGAGCCTTCACAAACCGTTAGTAACCAGATCGTAGTCGATCAGTCTTGTCAGATCAACCCTCTTGTGTGAGTAGATCCGCTAAGGCGCGGATCCTGAATAGGGATCAGTCTTGTCGAATGCGTGCAGTCCGTTGACTGAATTGGTGATGTGCCCGAAGATCAAAAATTAGAGGCGGGGAGATCCTTAACAGTTAAGTCAGTGACGTGACCGGACCATCTGTTCTGTCATCGAGAAAGGAAATCAACAATGGCAGTGCCTCAGGAGAATTCGGCTACGCTTCTCTGCCGCTTTCACTGCTCTGAAGGAAAGAAGGCAAACCCCTAACGTGGAGTTTCTGCCAAACCAAAATTGATGATGATGTGGAGTCGTTCGTTACGCGCTCTGATTGCTGGCACTCGGCCAGATCGACAACGAAACAGCAACGACCAGGTATACGACACCCGCAACGATTGCCCCGAGATTGACCTCGTACCACGCATTGATCCCGAGGTATAGCTCGTTGAGAAAGAGACCGAGCACCAACATCACGACTCCAAGCCAGTTCCAAAAACTCATACCCATGGGTGATCTCCTTTCTTCAGATGGCCTTCTCGCTTCCGTAGATGATCCATGTCAATCAAGGGAACTGCACCATGAAAAACGAAGCTTGCATGTGACGCTCAATTTAAATCATGGATTGTTAAATCATGGATTGCCATGTGCAGAATGTCAAGCTTCCTGGAGGCGTGGACCTCCCCAGAGTGAAAGCCATACGGCACCTACGTAATAAACAGCCGCAACAAAACCCAGGAAATAGTTGGCACCGTACCAGATGTTCAGAAAGACGAGCTCATTGAGAAAGAGGCCAGCAAACAACATCAGAAATCCGACAAAATTAAACCAACGTAGACTCATGATCGGCTCCCTTCAGTTAATGATGACGATTGTTGGGTCTATGAACCTCTTGAATGGTTGCCTTTTCGAGGGTTACTCTCGGATTCTACGCGGTCTCTGTCATGAAAATCTACTGGCAATTCTGGATGAAGGACAGGATGTTGTTCCGTTTCTTCCCATCAGCCTCAGCGAGTAATCGGTAGGCCATTTCGATAGGCTCGAAGGCAGACATGTCTCGAATTATTGCGCACTTAGATATGGACGCGTTTTTCGCGGCTATTGAGGAACGTGACACTCCTGCGTTTCGAGGGGTTCCGCTTGTTGTGGGGGCAGACCCGCATGGTGGCAAGGGGCGTGGAGTTGCCTCCACATCGAACTATCTCGCACGGGCCTATGGGATTCATTCGGCAACGCCGATTTCCACTGCGTGGCGCTTGTCGGAAGCGGCTCGTCGTTCCGGCAAGCCTCCGGTGACCTTCGTTTCAGTCGATATGCCGAAGTACGGACGGGTATCTGAGGAAGTGATGCGAATCGTACGACGCTTCATCGCGAAGGTCGAACAAGCCAGTATCGACGAAGTGTATGGTGACCTGAGCGGGATGGAATCCTACGAAGAGGCAGAGCGGATCTGTCGTCGCTTGAAGGAGGCGATTGTCTCAGAAGTGCGGCTGACGGCTTCTGTGGGGATCGGACCGAATAAGTTGATCGCTAAGATTGCTTCGGGCTGGCAGAAGCCCGACGGGCTCATGGTTGTCCGTGAGGAGGAGGTCGAGGCGTTTCTGTCTCCGCTGTCGGTCCGCGTCATTCCTGGTATCGGTCCTAAGACGGAGGCATTGCTCCGAGAAAAGGAGATCAGGATCGTCAAAGATCTACGGGATGCATCCCTCCAACAACTCACGCATCTGTTGGGGAAGCGGGGGGCGGCGTTCTATGACAAGGCTCGAGGGCACGATGACTCGCCAGTCGAAGAATATTCGGAGCCGCAATCGATCGGTGAACAGGAAACGTTCGAGTCCGATACGCTCGACAGCCACACACTCTTCACCCAGCTCGACAGCCTGGCTCGAGGGGTAATGGATCGTCTGACCCTCGAAGGGTTTAAGGCGTTTCGGACCGTCGTGCTGACGGTTCGTTTTGCGGACTTTGAGACGAAGTCCCGTGCCCACACGTTGGCGGTTCCCTCAAACGATCGAGGTGTGTTGAAGCGTGAGGGGATAAAACTCCTCATGCCGTTTCTCGACCGTCGAGAGAACCCACACCGAAAACGTATCCGCTTGCTTGGCGTCCGCTTGGAAAAACTAATGTGACTAGCCTGACTGATGAGCCGATTGCTCGGGTCGTAGGGAAGCCGGTTGTGGCGTTTGTCTGCAGTGTTCTGCATGTGGATCATATAAAATCTGCTGTTTTTATAAGAGAATGCGCAGGTTGTAGGTTTATTCGGTGAGCAACCGCTCCGAACCGTATGCTTTTGAGTGCACATCGTAAATTTCTGTGAAATTAACGACATACAGCTCGCATCCATCGGAAGGGTGAATCAATCTCCCTTCGCTTACCAAATTCCTCGGATTACTGGCTTGAAGTATTGCAAGCGGATTACTAAGGAATTCGTATGGGTTCGAAAAAGGTGGCCTAAAGGTATGACCCTTGCTGTCATCTGTCTATAAGTTGGAGTTAGAGATTTGGTTGACGGAGGTATATATGGGACCAAGTACTGGCACAAAAGTTATTCGTGGTGAAACTCATCGATACCGACCGGGAAATCTCAAAACCCAGCGAACCATGGCTGGCATAGTCCATCAGAACGTGATCCCATTTCCCTCCCGCCGACGCGAGGCTCGGTGCGATGAACAAAAGGTCTGTGTCTATGGGCTCTGTGAATCAACTGACAAACAGGCACTCACCATTGAACAGGGTGAGGCCTACTGCCTCAACCGAAGTGAGCACGGGATCTTGATTCTGATGGGACGACAACCGCGATCCCGGCAATATATCGAGCTGGACGTAGCGGAAACTCGATGGGAACGTTCCTTGAACCTCTATGAGGTGCAGTGGACAAGGAGTATACCCGTTGAATCGCAGGGCGAGCTCTTTCTGGTCGGATGCTGGCTTGTGTTGGGAGCCTCGCGATACTGGTCGTTCTAGAGGGTGGTTCAAGGGCAATAGCTCGATCTCATTCATCCCGGTTTTGTCCACTCGCAACTGATCTCCTTCCTGTTCGGGATTATGAATACTGATTGATTGTAAGCCGGGTTGGCTTTATCCTGCCTCGCGTGGTGCTCTGGTTCGTCATCCTCTATCTCATTCTGTCGGTCGGTATCGGACTTTTCGCCGCGACTCGCGTACAGAATTCAAAGGACTTTGCGGTCGCCGGAAGGTCCCTGCCACTCGCCATCGTTATCGCCACGGTATTCGCAACTTGGTTTGGTGCTGAGGCCGTCCTAGGCATCTCGGCGACCTTTGTCAAAGAAGGTCTGCGAGGCGTCGTGGCCGACCCCTTCGGGTCGAGCATGTGCCTGATGCTTGCCGGGCTGTTTTTTGCGCCGCGCTTGTACCGGCTCAACATGCTGACGGTAGGCGATTACTATCGGTATCGCTACAACCGCACCATCGAGGTTCTCTGCACACTCTGCATCGTCGCCTCCTACCTCGGTTGGGTTGCCGCCCAATTCAAAGTGCTCGGTCTGGTGCTCAATGTCGTCACGGAGGGGGTGATCAGTCAGTCGGTGGGCATCGTGATCGGTGCAGCCATTGTTCTGACCTATACGACGTTCGGGGGCATGTTCTCAGTCGCGATTCTGGATTTTGTTCAGATTTCGGTGATCATGGGGGGACTGCTCTATATCGCATCAATCGTCGGGGAGATGGCCGGGGGAGTTCCCGCCGTCATCTCACATGCGGCCGCAGCCGGGAAACTGGACTTGTTTCCACCGCCCACCTTTGCGGCATGGATTCCCTTTATCGGAGCATGGATGACCATGATGCTCGGGTCGATCCCACAGCAAGACGTATTCCAACGGATTACCTCTGCGAAGAACGAACAGACAGCTGTCAGGGGTTCGTTACTTGGGGCGGTGCTCTATTTTGCGTTCTGTTTTGTCCCGATGTTTCTCGCCTACACCGCGACACTGATTGATCCCGTCAAATTTGGAGCGCTGTTGGAGCAGGATTCCCAGCTTATTCTACCGACACTCATCCTGGACCACACGCCGCTCCTGGCGCAGGTCATCTTTTTTGGAGCGGTTCTGTCTGCCGTGATGAGCTGTTCCAGTGCAACCCTGCTCGCTCCATCGGTCGCATTGAGCGAGAACGTCATTCGGCCGATGTGCTCACCCGTCAATGATGCGGAGTTTCTCCGCCTGATGCGAGTGGTGTTGCTGGTATTTGCCTCGGTGGTGTTGACCATTGCGCTGTGGTCGGAAGCCACCATCTATAAGCTCGTGGTGAGTACCTATAAGGTGACGCTGGTGGCGGCCTTTATTCCCCTGGTCGCAGGGCTCTATTGGAAGAAGGCCACATCACAGGGGGCGTTGGTCGCCGTTATCGCCGGCCTGACAAGCTGGTTGGTGGGGGAACTCCTGAGTCAGCCAACTGATGTTTGGCCACCGCAACTCATTGGGTTTCTGATGGCTGGCATCGGCATGCTGGTGGGGTCGCTATGGCCGTCACAAACCCTTGAATCTGAAAGACCAGCGGAGAAGTAGAGGCGGGTGGGATTGTCGTTCTCTCTAACCATGGACGAGACCTGCAATGTTCTGCATCTCAGATCTATTCATGTGGCCTGCTTAATGGTCGAGCGTGTACCGTACGGCTCGACGAATGTCGTCCGGCGTGAAGGGCTTCCGAATCACGCGCCGTGCGCCGAAGAGTTTCGCGACGTTGAGAAAGTTCTGATCACCGGTGGCGCCGGTGATGGCAATGACTTTGGCGTCGAGGAATTCTTGTGTCAGGGCGAGCGTGACTTCCATTCCGTCTCGCTCCGGCATCAGGATGTCGGTGATGACGAGATCCGCGGGGGCCTCTCGATAGAGCGTAAGACCGACTTCACCATTCGGAGCCTCCCGAATCTGATGACCATCCTCTTCAAGGATGTGACGTAACAGGGTCCGAATTGGGGCGTCATCATCGACGATCAAAATAGAAGCCATAGTTCTCCTTTCCCGATCCTGCGGTAGTGAGAACGGTGTCCCCGCTGCTAACTCAGGCTGCACGCGGAATGACGGTTTCAGACTCGGGGATGAACTCATTGTCTTCCGCTTCGTATTCGTCATGCTGAATGGCGGGTGCCTGGTGCGTTCTGGCTCGGCGATGTTGTTCGATGACCGGATCGTGAACATTCCCGCAGTTCATGCAACGGTATCCGTTGGCCCTCGTATGGCCAATGGTACCATCAAAGTCCATAAAGTGATCCCGGATCATCAGGCCCTGGCAACGTGAGCAACTCATGTGGGTTCTCCTTGCTAGAGGTTTGTGGCGTTCTGCTTACAGTGAGAAAGATAGCTGCAGGATTGAGGATGAGCTACATCTAGAGGAGGTAACTCTGAAGGAGGGGAGCCAGTCCTGCGAGGCGATTATCCCGCCTGCTTCTGATGTGTGAAGGGCCACCCACAACATGAGGCCTCTATTCAGGCCTCCAGAGGCCAGCCCTATTCCCTTTTCGCGTGGAGGAGTCCGGCCCGAAGGTGGGCAAAGATTCCAGGATCCGTCTCCGTAGTAACTCCGCATGGTTTGGCCCTGTTCATGCTCATTTGATCAAGTTCTTCCTCACCCAAGCCGATACTGGTACCGGTAAACTTTTTGTGAAGGACGGAGTCTGCCATAGAGGCCATGATTGCACTCAGGTATAGGCAAAATGAGACGACACTCGTGGCGTTGCGAGTTGTCGTGGTGTCGATTGCACTACTGGGCCTGAGTGGGTGTCTCATTAAACCGCATGCTTTGAGCAAAGAGGAAGTGGTGGCGCGGGCGGTGAAGGATTTTCAAGCCATTTCGTCCATTGAAGAGCCGGTCACGGGACCGATTGATCTCTACGAGGCCGTCGCGCGCACCTTAAAGTACAATCTGGATGCGAAGGTCAAGGCCATTCAGGTGCAACTGGCTCATCAGCAGCTCAACATTGCGCACTATTCCTTGCTGCCCCAAGCGTCCGCAAACGCCGGGTTCGACGGGCGTAACAACTTCAGCGGCGGTGTGGGGCGATCACTCGTCACGGGGCGTCAAGCGGTAGAACCCTTCACGTCATCAGAAAAAAACGTCTTTTCCGGCAACCTCGCCTTGAGTTGGGATGTGCTGGACTTCGGATTGTCGTTCGTGCGTGCGCAGCAGGCGGCGGACAACGTCATGATTGCAGAGGAAGAAAAACGGCGAATTGCCGTTCGCCTGGTTCAGGAAGTCCGGAGCGCATACTGGAAAGCAGTCAGTGCGGAACGAGTGCTCCCGCGGATCCAGTTCTTGAACGACTCGGTGGCGAAGGCGTTGGCCAGCACCCAGCAGATCGTCGATCGAAAACTGCAGGCTCCGTTGACGCCGCTCAACTATCAACGGGATCTCCTGAATGTCCAACGGGAGGTGCGTCGGCTCTATCGGGAGCTCAGTACGGCGAAAACGCAATTGGCGTCCATGATGGGGTTACCTCCTGGGACCCTGTTCGACCTGGTCATGCCGCCGCAGGAGGCCGCCATCCCGGCGAGTAATTTTAATACGCAGAAAATGGAGGAACGGGCGCTGCTGCTGAGGCCTGAGCTGCGAACGATCGATTACAAGAAGCGGATTAATGCCAAGGAGGCGAAGGCCGTGTTCCTGGAGTTGTTCCCCAGTCTCAAACTCTCATTCGGCGGGTACTATAACAGCAACAGCTTCTTGCTCTATCAAAACTGGCTCACCTATGCCGCCCAGGTGAGTTGGAACCTGCTCTCGGTCTTTCGAACACCGGCAAAGCTCAAAGCGATCGACGCGCATGGTCAGATGTTGGATGCGCAAAGTTTGGCGTTGAGCCTCTCCATCTTGACGGAAGTGCATGTCAGTGCCGTGCAGTTCGTTCAGGCTCGGGAGGAATACCAGGAGGCTCGGAACTACCAGCGAGCACAGGCCGAGATTGTGAAGCAGACCAAAAATTTGTGGCTGACACGAAGTGCGACGGATCTCACATTGATCCGAGAAAGAGTGCACGACGTCGCGGCAGAGGTGCGATTAGATGCCGCACGATCAGGGCTGGAAACGGCCTATGCCACGATGCTGGCGTCGCAGGGAGAGGAATCGCTCCCTGTCGGCATCGGTGAACAAAGTGTGGCCGAACTGGCGGAGTCGATCAGAACCTATTGGGAAGCCAGTAAACTCACAATGTCGGATGCGGAAAAGGAGGGGGGAGCTCATGCGATATCGGTGGCGCAGTAGAGGGGTGGTGCTGCTGTCCCTCATCGCCATAGCGGTGGGTGTCCCTTCGGCTGGTTGGCCGAGAGGCGAGCGAGCAGCGCAAATTCTCCCACTACAAGCTGGTCTGGTGCGCGGAATAGTCAAGCCGGCCGCGCAGGCGGTCTTGCATGCTCAGGTTCAGGGGCGGATCAGCGAGCTGCCGTACAAGGAAGGGCAGCGATTCAAAAAGGGGCAGATGCTGGTCCAACTCGACTGCGACAAGTACCGCGCGGAGCTCGCCGTCGCGGTGGCCGAGCATGAGGTAAAAGATAAAATGTATAGGAACAACCTCGAACTCGGCAAACTAAACGCGGTCAGCAAGGTCGACCTTGAAACGTCGGAGGCGGAGGTCAAAAAAGCGCTTGCTGCCATTCAGGTCGCTGAAGTCAACGTAAAAGGATGCCAGCTCACCGCACCATTTGGCGGTCGTGTGGTCAGCATCATGGTCAACGAGCATGAGAACGTGTTCCCGAACGACAAGCTCATCAGTCTGCTGGATGACAGTAGTCTTGAAATCGAGCTCGTGCTGCCCTCCTCGTCCCTGTCCTGGCTCAAGCGACGGTCTCCGTTTACGTTCGTGGTGGATGAAACGCGCCGAAGCTATCCGGCACTGGTCAAGGAAATCGGGGCCGAGGTTGATGTCGCCAGTCAGACGATCAAGGTGATGGGAATGTTCGAGAAATTGCCGCAAGAAGTCTTAGCGGGGATGAGCGGGACTGCGCAATTTGTGAAGTAACCATACACGATGGCAACGACTGCTGAACCCACTGCACAACAGATCCCGACGTTGATCCACCTCGCGGCCCTCACGCATCTGGAAGGGCAGATCCGCGCGGCAAAAACCATCCAAGAGCTGCAATTTCTGTCCGTCAACGAAACCAGGCGGCTGGTTCCCTACGAACAGGCCTTCCTGTTGAGCAGTTCCGGACAGCAGGATGAGGCGTATCGCGTGCTGAACGCGTCGAGCGTCGCCGTCGTCGATCGTGATGCCCCGATGATCGTATGGCTCGAACAGGCGGTTCAGGCCTTACGCCAAGCTGGATCAGCTAATGAGCAACCGATGGTTGTCACGGAAGACCTACTCCCCAGTTCACTACGTAGTGGCTGGCGAGAATTCGTGAAGGGGCATGTCTTCTGCTGCCCCTTGCAACATCCAGACGAAACCCTTCTGGGGGTGTGGTGGTTCGAGCGGGACTTTCCTTGGCAGGAAAACGATGTCGCGATCGTCCATCGGCTGGCCGGCAGCTATGCCTATGCATGGAAGGCGCTGTCGAAGAAGGAACGCAAGTGGTCGAAGACGATCAAGAAGCCGACCTGGTGGCTGCTCCCAGCGGCCCTCGTCGCGGCACTCTGTTTCCCGATCCGGATTTCCGCCGTCGCACCGGTCAAGGTCATGGCCACAGATCCCGTCGTCGTGAGCGCGCCGATCGATGGGGTCATTGCCGACGTGCTTATCCATCCGAACCAAATGGTGCAAGCCGGGACGACATTATTCCGGTACGAAGACACCAACCTCCGCAACCAATTTCTTGTCGCGGAGAAGCAATTGACCGTCGCTCGAGCCGAGCATGGTCAAGCCATTCAAGCAGGATTCGGTGATCCGCAACGGAAGGCCGATGTTCCACTGAAGGATGCCGAGGTCGATCTGCGACAAACGGAGCTGAACTACGCGAAGGAAATGCTCGACCAGGTCGAAGTCATCGCACCCCAAGCGGGCCTGCTGCTCTACTCGGACAAGTCCGATTGGATCGGCCGGCCGGTCACCGTCGGCGAGCGGATCATGGAGATCGCCGATCCCAAACGGATCGAATTGCGCATCGATCTGCCGGTCGCCGATGCCATCGTGCTCAAGGAGGGGGCCGATGCCCTTGTCTTTCTCAATGCGCTGGCACTGGAGTCATTTCCGGCCACCATTATCCATGCCAGCTACAACGCGGAAGTGCTGCCCGGCGATGTCATTGCGTACCGAGTGACCGCGCAACTCACGCAACCTGATCCACGCATCCGGATCGGATGGCAAGGCACCGCCAAGGTGTACGGCGAGCAGGGCCCGCTGGCCTACCTGTTGCTGCGCCGTCCCTTGACGGCGCTTCGCCAATGGGTGGGGTGGTAGGCGATGATACCGTCGGGCGGACCGGGCGCCAAGCCGCAGGAACGCAAACTTCCACCGCTTCGAAAAAACCTCCAATTTAACCGAGGCACACCGACTCCCGAAGGTGTGCCGACGTGGACCATCGTCGATCCGGTTCGTAATCGCTATTTCCAGATCGAGTGGCCGGTCTATCAGATGATCCAGCGATGGAGTACCGGCACGATGGAAAAGCTCCATGCCGTGATGGGGCGAGAGACAACCTGTCGAACGACTCTCGATGATGTGGAAGACCTGGTGAAGTTTCTCTACACGAACAATTTAACCGAGCAATCGGCGAGCGGGAAGCATACCGACTACCAAACTCAGGCTTTGGCCGGCAAACAGAACTGGCTGATGTGGTTGGTCCACCATTATCTGTTCGTCAAGATTCCCTTGGTGCATCCACACCACTTCCTGCAATCCACGCTGCCGTTTGTGGCGCCGTTGTATACGGCAGCCGCCGGCATGGCGTTCGGAGCCCTTGGCCTTGTTGGGCTGATTCACGTCGTTCGCCAGTGGGATGCTTTTCTCTCGACCTTTCTCTATTTCTTCAATTGGCGCGGAGCCATCCTCTATAGCCTCTCGCTCGGCGCGGTGAAGGTGGTCCATGAGCTGGGGCACGCCTATACCGCGACAAGATTCGGGTGCCGGGTGCCGACCATGGGTCTCGCCTTCATGGTGATGATGCCGGTGCTCTATTCCGACGTGTCCGATTCCTATCGCTTGACGTCAAAACGAAAGCGTCTCTTGATCGCCGCAGGAGGCGTCATTGCCGAGTTAGGGCTGGCCGCAGTGGCGCTCTTTGCCTGGGGCTATCTGCCGGAGGGTACCCTGCGCAGCATCGCGTTTATCGTCGCCACGACCAGTCTGGCCATGAGCCTCGTCGTCAACCTGAACCCGCTCATGCGGTTCGACGGGTACTACGTGCTCGCGGATGGATTGGGGATTCCGAATCTGCAGGACCGATCGTTTGCCTTCGGGCAATGGAAGCTGCGCGCCATGCTCTTCGGCAACCAGAGTTCGGCGCCCGAGCCGGTGTCGGCCGGTATGCGGCAGACGATGGTCGTCTATGCATGGGCGACCTGGCTCTACCGCCTCATCCTGTTTACCGGCATCGCGCTCATGGTCTATCACTACTTTTTCAAAGCGCTCGGCATCATCCTCTTTCTGGTTGAGATCGTGTGGTTCATTGCGCTCCCGATCGCACGCGAGGTGTCTGCGTGGTGGCAGAATCGCACAATCTACGCCGCCTCGCCACGGACGTGGGTGACGACTGCCTGCGTGAGCCTGTTACTGGCCCTCGGTTTTGTGCCGCTGCACGTCAGCATCTCCGTCCCTGCCGTACTCCAAGCCTCGTCCTATGCCACGATCTTCGCGCCGACCGCGGGACGGATCCAAGAGGTGCGGATCCATGATGGGCAGATGGTGAAGGCAGGGGAGGCACTGCTGGTCCTGGAAAACCCAGCGCTGGACAAGGAAGTTCAGTTAGCTGAAACCAAAGT
>JAOUHJ010000168.1 GCA_029865225.1 Nitrospira sp. | reverse complement strand
GCTGAAGAGCAGCGTCGTGCGGAGGATGACTCCTATGCCAAGTCAGCCTTCGATGGGACATTCAGCCGAATTGTCTGCATCGGTCTGCTGGAATTTTCCGATCAGATGGAAGCGCGGAGCGCCGTCGCTTGGTATGGGGCCAACGAACGCGAGTTGCTTCGCCAATTTTGGGCTCGTATGGCTCAGGACCGCCCCACATTGTACATCACGCACAATGGGCTTGGGTTTGATCTCCCGTTCATCAAGAAACGATCGATGATCAATCAGGTGAAGCCCAGTCTTGAGATCAATCTGGCCAAATTCCGTAACGAACCGGTCTATGACACGATGGCGATCTGGAGCAATTGGGATATGCGGGGGTGGGTCAAGCTCGATGTGCTTGCCCGAGCGCTGCAGGTGGAAACCAAGTCGGGCAGCGGGGAACAAGTCGCCGAGATGTGGGAGAAGAGGCAGGGGCGCGAACTGGCCCACTATTGTTTACAGGATACGTATGTGACGTATGCGTGCTATTGCCGTATGAACTTTCGCCAGCCGCTATCTCGAGAAGTCGTCTTGTTACAACCCGAGCTCCACGATGTGGGCTGATTCAGGCGGGGGTCACCGGATCTTGCGGGCCTCAGCGGATTTCTTTTTCTGAGCTGGTTTAGCCGATGCCTTGGTAGCCTTCAAAGCTTTCACTTCTTCCGCACGCTGGCGGAGCTCTTTCTTCATCCGGGCGGCTTCTTTTTTAAGGGTCGCAATCTCGGAATCTTTTAGTTTATTGGCCTCACGCGCGTCGCGCAGCTCATCCAGCTTCTTGTTCAACAGCTCATCGCCGTTCAATGCGGCAGATTCCGAGTAAGGAAACCCATTCGCTTGGAGGTCCTGGCCGGCGGCCATCGATTCCTGTTCCGGTACCGTTCTTCCAGCAATGGCCACTGGCTCAGACGCAGGCATCGGTGCCTTTGCGAGAGCCTGTTGGTCGATGATCATCGTGACCGCACTGCTTCCCATCGCAACAAAGGAAGGAGCCTTCTCAAGGCGGGCGACAGAGTTTGGGACGAATCCAGATGCCCGATTATCTTTCGAAGGGGCAATGGTCAGATGGAATGAGCCGTTACGGATATAGAGGGTGCCCGCAGTGGGTTCAGCGCCTGACCCTGCCGATGAAGACACCTTGAAACCGACGATCTGATCCGGTTTCGCTTGCGATAAGCTTTGGGCTAGCAGGGGAGCAAGAAACGCGGCGTCCTCATCGCTGAATACTCTCATCGGCTTGCTGCCACTGGCGGGCATTTGCGACGCACTATCAGTCACCACGCCTTTGACGACTTTCAACATCGTCATGTGGTCGATCACGGCAGGATGACTGGCTTCAAACGACCAATCTGCGACTTCCTTGAGATAGACGGATCCCTTTGCATTCTTGTGAACCTTCGTCTCTCCGGAAAACATCGAGCATCCACCTACGAGCAGGCTAAGACACGTCAGCACACCGACATATTGGGTTCTGCGAAGAGTGAAGTAAGCGCGCATGTTAAGTTCTCCTCTATCTTTCGTCCCGCCTGGTCCTGCGTAAGGACTGTTTGGGTAAACAACGATTTGCCTCGATCTGTCCGTGCCGAACAATCACCGTCGGAGTTACCAGATATCGAGTCCCATGAGGACCATACCTATTGCCAACCATCCAAAGACCCCGACGGCAATGATCACTTCGAGTGTCATGCGGGAATCGGGGGGGGGGGAATTAGGCTTTGAATCCGGATCAGCGGGCTTCATAACGAGAGGGAAAATTCAACGTTTCTACAATCGACAGACATTCAAGCTAAGCAAGGTTCATGCCTTTTGAGGACTTGAGGGTACTCTGGAAGAAACAGCCCAACCATGAGGTGTGATCTTGTCAACGCTGGAAGCTTGAAAGGTCTTTGAGGAAGGGAAAAACCGACGACTTCAAAACCATTTTTTCATTAATGATCGTGCTGTTAGGCGGGGGTTATCCTCTTCATGCGGAGGCAAAAAAGGTCTGGAAATATTTGAGAGCGAAGCGGCGATCAACGCGACTCAAGGCAGAGAGCTAGGTATGACAGCCCAAAGAACCGTCAAAAGAAAGACGGTGGAATCGTCAAAAAAATGTTCGGTTCCAAGGTCGAGCGTACAGAATTGCACCGAAAAGTGAGGCAGGTGTCTCATGGGGAAGACAGCCCAAGTGTCTCAGGCGGTCACTCTCCGTAGAGGGTTGCGGCCGAGGCATCGAAGATATGCTTTGTCACCATAGTGCCTGGACCTGGGTGACCAGTGCTCTTGTCCCAGACCACTGTGATGTTCCCATCCGTTTTCCCCATTCCTTGACTTGATGAGCGGGTGGCGTCACCCTCGACTAAAATCCCTACCTCTTTGCCGATATAGCGGCGGTTGCGGTCTGCCGTGATCGCGCGTTGCATGTCGACGAGCTGGGATACCCGCCGGCCCTTCACCTGGTCCGGCACATCGTCGGCATATTTTCTCGCGGCGATCGTATTCTTTCGTTCCGAATACTTGAAGATATAGGCTGAGTCGAGCTGAGCCTGTTCCACCAGACGGAAGGTGGCTTGGAAGTCGTCATCGGATTCAGAACAGAACCCACAGATGATATCCGTGGTCAGGACGATATCGGGGATAGCGCATCTGATGCGATCAACCAAGGCCAGGTATTCAGCTCCTGTATAGGTCCGCCCCATCAATTCGAGGATTCGATCACTTCCCGACTGAAGCGGGAGATGGATGTGTTTGCAGATTCCAGGGTGTGTGGCAATGGCTTCGATCAATGCGGGCGGAAAGTCTTTGGGATGGGGAGAGGTAAACCGTACCCGTTCGATACCTCCCTGGTCTGCGACGGCTCTAATGAGCGCGGCGAAGTCCCATGCGCCATGGCGGTAGGAGTTCACATTTTGGCCGAGCAACGTGATTTGCCTAAACCCACGGGCGGCAGCATCACGAGCCTCGTCCAAAATGGACTCCGGATCGCGCGACCGTTCACGTCCTCTGGTATAAGGAACGACACAGAACGAACAAAAGTTATCGCAACCACGCATCACGGTGATCCAAGCGTTCACCCCGCTGTCGCGGTCCGGCAGGATTCCTTCATAGGTTTCATACTCGGAAAGATCGAGTGCAAACCTCTTCTGAGCCAGCCCCTGCTCTTGTGCCTCGAGCGCGGTGGCCAGCAATGTAGGGAGTTGTCGGTACGAATCTGGGCCGGCGAGGACGTCGACGATGGGTTCCTTGTCCGCGAGGTCGGTCTTTAAGTTCTGGGCCATACACCCAAGCAC
>JAOUHJ010000167.1 GCA_029865225.1 Nitrospira sp. | reverse complement strand
AAATCGATGTCTCAGACCGGATCGAAGTACTCCGTCGCCGCATCGAACGGCACATGAACCATGATGTGGCCGAAGGCGTCTGGATGGAGAGCACGGTGACCAAACTCGTTCCTCACCGTATATACCCAGTCAAGGGGGGTATCGAAATGCAACTCCTCATCGACGGCACGCTGGGTATAGGTCTTGACTGATTCTTGCATGGACGCATCATCTTCATCTTTTGAGCAGCGATTTGATGTGCAGCTCCGAATTCAGAACCAGAACGATGCGGATATCAGCCTCAACGGCATCCGCTTCGAGATCGAGAGGAACGACCGGGAATTTGGAAATGGCATATCGGGGCAGACAGTCACCGTGCCCCGGTTTGGTTCGGAAACCGTGAACGTTGAGGTCGTCGAGGCAGAAACCAGGGATGCCGGTTTAGTCGTAGGAGTGATCGAAGGAAGTATGGGTCTGTCTCAACGCTCCGTCGGCATTGCGTATTGGGGAACAAAGATTGAAAAGCAGGAACCTTGGCCAGCTACACTGTTGCAAGAGATCTTGCCGCCCATCTTTTCGATTAATTGCTTGGCCACTGCCAGACCATAGCCCATGGAAGGCTCTCCACCTGTCGGTCGCGGGGTGAGCCGAACACCTTCTTGAAAGAGTTTGGCCTGATCCTGCCGGCTGAGGCCCGGTCCTTGATCCTGCACGTCACAGCGAACCCAGTCGTTCTCCTCTCGCACGCGCACCTCGATCTGCGTTCCCGGCGGCGAATACTTCACCGCGTTCGACAGCAAGTTGCCCAAGACAGTCGCGAGAATGACGCGGTCCGCACGCACGAGCGGGAGGTTGCCCGACACATCCTGATCCACTCGAATGCCTTTTTTATCCGCCTCCTGTTGGTAGTACTGGCACACTCGTTGGAGCAGCAGCGGCAGTTCCACCCTCTCGAACCGAAGTATCGGTTCGGTCGCGTCTGGGACGTTCATCACGAGTTGACTGACCGTCCGCTGCATCAGATTGGTCACATGCTGCAACGCCTCGAGCCACCTCGTCACCTGCTGATCGCCATACGCCGCCAGGTGTTTCTGCATCAAATCGACCGTTCCGCCGGTGACGGTGAGATAGTTGTTGAGCATGTGGGCAGCAAGCGCCACCGTACGGGAATCCAGAGCCGGCATAGCATCGAGTTCGGCCAGGGCCTCTTCAAGATCCAGTTGAGCCCTGGCTATCGAAGCCACGGCCCGTTCTCTTTCCTCACCCATGGTCCCTCCTCTCGGCGTGGCACTGACCTTCATTCCACCAGAAATGACGGGAACGCATATTTTCAGGAAACAACACGCGGGCCGTCAAGCTCTACTTTGCCGAGCTAGGACTGGATCTTCCGCACCGATTGCGGATGACCTCGCCACTCTCAGCAGCAGTCCCGGTGTTGTGTCGACTGTTTGCGCAACTTCTTGAAATCTTTCGGTCTGACCTTGCGAGCTGCGGAAGGTAGGCTAGCGAGCGGAAAGAGAGGTCCGATGTCCGCCACCGAAAACGTCACGGAATCCAGAACCAGGAGCACTGTCCGCGTCGAACCACCACAGGAGCCCAAACAGCAGCAGGTGTTGATTCGCGGTCAGTCCCATCACACCCGGAGAGACCTCCCCGCCTCTGAAGTACCCTCCCTGCTGCCCTGTTGACCGGTCGAAGCGGTACTCGAGACGGAGCAGCCCGCTGTGGCGGCCGGCGACGATCTTGTAGTCGAGCGTGGATGTTACCGCGGTGATGAACTGCTCCGATCCCGTCAATCGCGCGTTGCGATCCCAGTAAATCTCGGGGCGCACGCCCAGGCTCCAGGGTCCACTGACATTCCAGCGTGCGAACAGCACGCCGCTCGTCCAAAACAGTCTCGGGTGACTCGCCTGTTCGACGGCCTTTTCGGTGCCGACGTCATAGGCGAAGGCCAGCGTCCATGCATCGCCCTTCCATTCCAGGATGGTGTCGGAGAACGTTCGCCAGAAGGTCAGAGACGTATCGGATTGATCAGGGCCGTAATAGATGTTCTGGGTAAACGTCCACCGAGGCGCGAGATTCCAGGACACCTGTGCGCCGTAGCTGGGAAGCGTGTTCGGTCGAGAGAGATTATTGTAGCCGTTAATGACATAGAAAGCCAGCTTCAATGTTTCATTCACGGGGTACTGAGCCACCACGCCCGTCATGAAATAGGGCGCATTGTCCGCCATGTAGGATCGCGTGTAGTTGCCGTTGTAGCGACTGTAGAAGGACTCGTAGCCGATGAAGCTGTTGAACAGGCCCGCCGTCAGCGTCAACCCGTTTCCGATCGGAGCCAGATACGAGACGTTGGCTCGATGGACATGGCGCAGGACCTCACCTCCCGGAACCGGCTTGTCTCCCTGTGGCGTCGGCGCCGGAACAAGCAGGCGCGTGTCATACCCTCGCTGCACGCCAAGTTCCATCCCCCAACGGGAATCCGGCCCGACATCCTTCCGCACGTAACCCAACGCCATATTCGGCGTGAACTCGTTTGTCCTCGGAGTGGTGATCTTGCTTCGCCACCGGTGATTCTCTGGAAAATTGAAGTTGCTCGGATAGCTGACGTCCAGGTATGCCCCCCAATGCCATAAGCCAGGCCCGGCCTCCTCCGCTTGAACCTTGGCCATGCCACCCTCCGACGGAAACCACAAGGCAATCAACAACACAATGCTCCAGCCATAGCGGACCGTCCAACGGTGATGCACCCAGTGTTTCGATGGACAATTCCGGGGCGGGGACACCCACTCACCGAGGTTGTCGCCTATACGCAGGCACATACCCTCACATCTGCTTTGACCTTTCTCATCGGATTTGGCATCGCTCCCGGCCGTCCAGATTCGGTACTGCACCTCGACCCCTTCCGGCACATGACCGCAAGCGGCAACTTGCCGTTGTAGCGGACCGGATACGGCTCGCCTCCCGTCCCCCGTGGAGTCAACGATTCCCTGGCATCTGCAAGTCTTCTTCGACGAAGCGCAGGATCGTTTCCATAAGGGCCTCACGCTGGTAGGCGTTCTGAGTCACGAACAACACGCCCACTGCGGGATGAGTGCGCCGGACTGGAAGGGCAACGGCATAATAATCCGCGTTCAGGTAACCGAGCAATGGGCCTCCTGGGACCAGTGAATCGCAAAAGATGAGCTTGCCGTCGTTACGGGCGTCGACACGACTGAGCTTCCTGTCGCTTGGTTTGAGAGCTGCCGAAATGCAATCCGGTGTGGGCAACGCGACAAGAGAGCACTATCGCGCTTCACGAGGCAGTGGATTG